>NZ_JBQOUX010000033.1:18588-69049 GCF_052216785.1 Streptomyces sp. JW3
CGGGCTAGGCGGAGGCACGGGGCCGGGCGGGAGTGCCGGGCTAGGCGGAGGCACGGGGCCGGGCGGGAGTGCCGGGCTAGGCGGAGGCACGGGGCCGGGCGGGAGTGCCGGGCCGGGCGGAGGCACGGGGCCGGGCCGGAAGCGCGTCGAGGTCGCCGGGCGTGGGAAGTACGCCGATCGGTTCGGCGGGCAGCTCGTGCTGGTCACCGGGGCGGGCGGCGGCATCGGACGGGCCACGGCGCTGGCGTTCGCCGAGGCGGGCGCGCGCGTGGTGGCCGTCGACCGGAACGGCGCGGCCGCCCTGGACACCGCCGAGCGGGCCCGGGCGGCGGGCGCGCAGGCCGCCTGGGCCGAGACCACCGACGTCTCCGACGAGCAGGCGATGGAGAAGCTCGCCGGGAAGGTCGCCGCCGAGCACGGCGTGCTGGACATCCTGGTGAACAACGCCGGCATCGGCCTGTCGGGGTCCTTCTTCGACACCACGCCGGAGGACTGGCGGGACGTCCTCGGGGTCAACCTGTGGGGCGTGATCCACGGCTGCCGGCTCCTCGGGCGGCCGATGGCCGAGCGCGGCCAGGGCGGGCACATCGTCAACGTCGCCTCGGCGGCGGCGTACCAGCCCTCCCGCCTGCTGCCCGCCTACGGTGCCTCCAAGGCGGCGGTGCTGATGCTGAGCGAGTCCCTGCGCGCCGAACTGGCCGGGAAGGGCATCGGCGTCACGGCCGTCTGCCCCGGGCTCGTGGACACGGGCATCACCGCCACCGCGCGGTTCGCCGGCGCCGGTGCCGCCGAGGAGCAGCGCCGGCAACGGCGCACGGCACGGCTGTACGGGCTGCGGAACTACCCGGCGCGAAAGGTCGCCGACGCGATCCTGGAGGCGGTGGTGCGTGACCGGGCCGTCGTCCCGGTCACGCCGGAGGCCCGCGGCGCACGGCTGCTGTCCCGCTTCCTGCCGGGGGCGACGCGTGCACTCGCCCGGGGCAACCCACCGCTGTGAAGCCCCAGTTCTCCACAGTAATCCCCAACCAGCCTGTGGATAACACCCCTTGGCTGTGGACCAAACCTCACCGCGGAAATCGTTCGCGTGACCCGCATCTCATTCGGCACGCTGGTCGCATGAACGAACGAGACAAGAGAACCAAGGGGAGCACCGACGACAGACGCACCGTGAAGGTGTCGAAGTACCTGTCCAAGCATCTGCGGCACCAACCCGAACGGATCGGACTCACCCTCGACGCGGGCGGCTGGGTGGAGATCGAGGCGCTCCTCGCCGCGGTCGCCGCCCACGGCTTTCCCCTCTCCCGCCAGGAGCTGGACCACGTGGTCGCCGACAACGACAAGCGGCGCTTCGCGGTCGAGGGCACCCGCATCCGCGCCAGTCAGGGCCACAGCGTCGACGTCGACCTCGGCCTGCCCCCGGCGACCCCGCCGCCGTACCTCTACCACGGCACGGTCGCCCGCCACCTGGACGCCATCCGGACCGAAGGACTCCGGCCGATGAACCGGCACGCCGTCCATCTCTCGCCGGACCGGGAGACCGCGACCCGGGTCGGCGCTCGCCGCGGCCGTCCGGTGGTGCTGCCGGTGGACGCCGCCGCGATGCACCGCGACGGCCATGTCTTCCAGGTCAGCGCCAACGGGGTGTGGCTGACGCCGGCGGTGCCGCCGCACTATCTGCGCTTTTCCTGACGCCGGCCCGCGCGTGGCGGGTGTTCACGTGGCGGGTGTTTCACGTGAAACAGGCGGCGCCGCTTAGGCTCGGTGCCATGAGTCTGCGCCTGAGCACCGTGATCCTCCCCCACCGCCGCTGGCACGAGGGCGGCCGTGCCACCTGGACACGGGCCGAGCAGCTCGGTTTCCACGCCGCGTACACCTACGACCACCTGTCCTGGCGCAGCTTCCGCGACGGCCCCTGGTTCGGTGCCGTACCGACGCTGACCGCTGCCGCGTCGGCCACCGAGCGGATGCGCCTGGGCACCCTGGTGACCTCACCGAACTTCCGGCACCCCGTGACGCTGGCCAAGGAACTGATCTCCCTCGACGACATCTCCGGCGGCCGGATCACGCTGGGCATAGGAGCGGGCGGCACCGGCTTCGACGCCACCGCACTCGGCCAGGAGCCCTGGACGCCGCGCGAGCGGGCCGACCGGTTCGCCGAGTTCCTCCAGCTCCTCGACCGGCTGCTGACCGAGGACGCGGTCTCCTACGAGGGCGACTTCTACGCGGCCCACGAGGCGCGCAACGTGCCGGGCTGTGTGCAGCGGCCCCGGCTGCCGTTCGCGGTGGCCGCGACCGGTCCGCGCGGCCTGCGGCTGGCCGCCCGGTACGGACAGGCGTGGGTGACCACCGGCGACCCGAAGCTGTTCGAGGAGGGCACCCCCGAGCAGTCGGTACGGGCGCTGCGGGCGCAGGCGGAACGGCTGGCCGATGCCTGTGCCGAGCTCGGCCGTGACGCGGACGAGCTGGACAAGGTGCTGCTCACCGGCTTCACCCCGGACCGCAACGAGCCGCTGCGCTCCCTGGACGCGTTCGTGGACTTCGCCGGACGCCACCGGGAGCTGGGCTTCACCGAGATCGTCGTGCACTGGCCGATCCCGGACTCCGGCTTCGCCACGGACGAGAAGGTTTTCGAGCGGATCGCCATGGAGGCGCCGGCCCAGCTGGCCTGATGTCCCGCCCGCACCGGCTCCCATCGCTTCTCCGCTCACATGGGTTTTCCGCTCACACGGGCGGCCGGCCCGATGAGAGCCGTACCTCACAGATGGGCGGACTCCCGCACGCCCGTGCGGACCCGTGCGTGACAATGGCCCGGTGACCTCAGCGACTCGACAGCCCCAGACCCCGGCCGCCGCCGCTCGCCCCCGGCTCATCGCCACCGACCTCGACGGAACCCTGCTGCGCGACGACAAATCGGTCTCCCCCCGCACGGTCGCCGCGCTGGCCGCGGCCGAGCAGGCGGGCATCGAGGTCTTCTTCGTCACCGGCCGCCCCGCACGCTGGATGGACGTGGTCAGCGACCATGTGCACGGCCACGGCCTCGCCATCTGCGGCAACGGCGCCGCCGTGGTCGACCTGCACGGCGGCCCCGGTGCCCACCGGTTCGTGAAGGTGCGGGGCCTGGCCCGGCAGAACGCCCTGGACACCGTACGGCTGCTGCGCGAGGCGGCACCCGGCACGGTGTACGCGGTCGAGCAGACGTACGGCTTCAACCAGGAGCCGGAGTATCCGAAGATGCACCTGGAGGTCCCCGACGTCCTCCGGCCGGCCGAGGAGCTGCTGGGGCCGGACGGCCCGGCGCCGGACGAGCCGGTGCTCAAGATCCTCGCCTTCCACCCCACCATCGAGCCGGACGCCTTCCTCACCCTGGCCCGCCTCGCCGTGGGCGACCGCGCCAACGTCACCCGGTCCAGCCCCAGCGCCCTGCTGGAGATCAGCGGACCCGACGTCTCCAAGGCCAGCACGCTCGCCCTGTGCTGCGCCGAGCGCGGCATCTCGCACGAGGAGGTCGTCGCCTTCGGGGACATGCCGAACGACGTGGAGATGCTCACCTGGGCGGGGCAGTCCTACGCGATGGGCAACGCCCACCCGGACGCGGTCGCCGCCGCCTCGGGGCGGACCGTCGCCAACAACGACGACGGGGTCGCCCTCGTCATCGAACGGCTGCTCGCGCGGGCCGCCTGACACGCGTCACGGTCTGACACGAGTCACGGTCTGACACGAGTCACGGTCTGACACGAGTCACGGTCTGACACGCGTCACGGTCCAGGCAGCGGGCCGGGGCGCGAGGTGGCGGTCAGATCGTCACGCCGCGCTGCGCCAGCCAGGGCACCGGGTTCAGCGCCGAGCCCGTCTCCGGGGTGACCCGCACCTCGAAGTGCAGGTGCGGTCCGGTGGAGTTGCCGGTGCTGCCCGACTGCCCGATCCACTCGCCGGCCTCGACCCGGTCCCCCTGGTCGACGGCGACGCCGGCCAGATGCGCGTACTGCGTGTAGTACCCGCCGGCGTGCTGGAGGACGACCTGGATGCCGAAGGCGCCGCCGCACGACACCTTCACCACCCGCCCGGCGCCGACCGCCCGCACCGGTGTGCCGACCGGCACCGCGAAGTCCTGCCCGGTGTGCCGGTTCGCCCACCGCGTTCCGCCGCTGCCGAAGGACGCGGACAGGTCGTACGTCTCCACCGGCGCCACCCAGTCCCGGCTGAGCCGGGCCGCCGGCTGGTCGAGCCGGACGGCGCCGGGGCAGGACCCGGCGGCGGCCGACGCCTCGGCCCGGCCCTGCAGCTTGGACCGGGCCGCCGCCAGCTTGCGCTCGATGTCCTGTTTGAGGACGGCGAGTTCGGTGGTGCGCCGGTCCAGCTCCCGCCAGGCCGCCTCGGCCTTCGCCCGGTTCGCGGCCAGCCGGGCCTCGGCCCGCCGGCTGCGGCCGAGGGTGTTGCCGACGGTGCGGTTCACCCGCGCCACGGCACGCTGACCGCGCATCAGCTGGTCGGGGTCGTCGGCGAGGAGCATCCGCGCGGTGAGCGGCAGCCCGCCCCCGCCGCGGTACTGGGCGCGGGCGATCCGGCCCAGGTCCTCGTTGATGACGACGATCTCCCGGCGCTGACGCTCCAGCAGTTCCTCGGCCCGTTGTGCCTCCGCCCGCCGGATTTCAGCTTCGCGCCGCCCGTCCTCGTAGCGCCGGGTCGCCGTGGCGGCGTCCTGGTAGAGCCGGACCACTTCCGCGCCGGCCCCGGAGCCGGGACCGGCGTCCCCGTCCGACCCGGGGCGGGCCGCCAGGACGGCGAGCGCGCACAGCAGCACCGGAACGAGCAGCGTAGGTCGGCGAGATGAGCGCATGCCAGTGATCGTGGACCCTGCGGCACCTCCGGGTCATGTTCAGCTCGTACGGCTGGGGGAGCGGTTGCTGCACACGGGGCATCGGCGTCCCCCGAAAACCCCTCCGGGGTCAGTACGGCACTTCCCACACGACGGTCGTGCCCGCGCCCTCCGCCCCGATGCCCGGACCCGTCCGGCTGGAGCCGCCGAGGGCCCGCGCGCGGCGTTCCAGGTTGCGCAGGCCGCTGCGCCGGCCGCCCTCGGGGAGGCCCACGCCGTCGTCGGCGACGGTCAGCCGGACGCCCGGCCGGCCGTCGGGCAGGGTCACCGTCGCGTCGACGACGACCTCGGTCCGCGAGGCCCGGGCGTGCCGGTAGGCGTTGGAGAGCGCCTCGCGCAGGGCGGCGACGAGATTGCGGCCGGTCTCCTCGCCGACCGCGGTGTCGACCGGCCCGACACAGCGGTGGTCGGGGGTGTGGCCCAGCGGCACGGCGGCCATGGTGATCTCCCGCAGCACACGGGCGCGCAGCCCCGGCGGGGCCTCGGCGGGCTGCCGCAGCGCGAAGATCGCCGAGCGGATCTCCTGGATGGTGACGTCGAGTTCGGCCACCGCCCGGCCGACACCGTCACGCACCTCGGGCACGGCCGAGGCACGCGCGGCGCGCTCCAGCGTCATCCCGGTCGAGAACAGCCGCTGGATGACGAGCTCGTGCAGGTCGCGGGCGATGCGGTCGCGGTCCTCGTACACGGCGAGCCGTTCCCGGTCGCGCTGCGCCTCCGCCATGACCAGGGCCAGCGCGGCCTGTGCGGCGAACCGGTCGGCGAGCGCCCGCTCGGTGCGCGTGAACGGCCGCTCCCCGCGCGCCCGGTGACCAGCCGGGGGTCGGTGGCCGCGTCGTCCACCACCGTGGACCGTCCGGCGAGCAGATCGGCGACCAGGCCGCTGTGCGGCGGGACGACCGTGCCCAGGAACTCGGTGGGCCGCCGCGCGGCGACGGCCGCGATCTCCATCCCGCCCCCGGCGGCCGGCAGCAGCACGATCCCGGCGACGGCTCTGGAGAGCCGGCGCGCCTGTTCGGCGACCACCTGAAGGGAGTCGTCCGCGTCGGCGCCGGACAGCAGCGCCGTGGTGACGGCGACCGATCCGTCGATCCAGCGCTCCCGCTGCCGGGCCGCCTCGTACAGCCGGGCGTTGCCGATGGCGATGCCCGCCTCGGTGGCGAGCACCCGGACCAGGGCGAGGTCGTGGTCGTCGAACGGCACGTCGCCGCGTTTGCCGGCCAGGTACAGGGTGCCGAAGATCTCGCCCTGCACCCGGACGGGTACGCCGAGGAAGCCGCGCATCGGCGGGTGCCGGCCCGGCAGTCCGCCGGTGCGCGGGTCGGCGGTCAGGCCGGCGGGGCGGACCGGTCCCGGCTCGTCGGTCAGGGCGCCCAGCAGTCCGGTACGCGGGTCCGGTGGCCGGCCGATCCGGCGGGCGGTCGCCTCGTCGACGCCGTGGTGGACGAAGTAGGCGAGGCCGTCACCGTCCTCGGCGTCTTCGGCCACGACGCCCAGCGCCGCGTACCGCGCGTCGGCCAGGTCGGCCGCCGTCCGGCAGATCCGCTCCAGGGTGGAGTGCAGCTCCAGGCCGCTGCCGACCGAGCGCATCGCCTCCAGCAGCTTCGGCACCCGGACGCGCAACTCGGCGGCGGCTCCCGGCCCGGACGGCCCGGACGGCCCGGACGGTCGGGGGCCGGGCGGCGGGGTGTCTGAGGGTGGGGTGCCGGAGGGCGGGGTGCCGGGCATGCTCCGAGCCTAGTAAGACCTTTTTGTCCTGGAAAGTCGGGCTGCACGCATGGGCGGCGCCCGGGCCTACCCGGCCGCCGTCACCAGCAGGTCCGCGGCCGCCTCCCGCTCGGCCATCGACCGCAGCGGCCCCGGCGTGGCCACCAGCTCCGCGAAGGGGCCGCGCTGCACGACCCGCCCCGCGTCGAGCACGACCACCTCGTCGACGCTCTCCAGGCCGGCCAGCCGGTGGGTGATGAGCAGGGTCGTCCGGCCCTCGGTGGCGGCCAGCAGATCGGCGGTGAGCGCGTCGGCGGTCGGCAGGTCGAGGTGCTCGGCGGGCTCGTCGAGCACCAGTACCGGGAAGTCGGCCAGCAGCGCGCGGGCCAGCGCGAGACGCTGCCGCTGGCCGCCGGACAGCCGCGCCCCGTGCTCCCCGACCAGCGTGTCGAGCCCGTCGGGCAGACCGTCGGCCCACTCCAGCAGCCGGGCCCGGCCCAGCGCGTCGCGCAGTGCGACCTCGTCGGCATCCTTCCTGGCCAGCAGCAGGTTCTCCCGCACCGAGCTGTCGAAGAGGTGCGCGTCCTGCGCGCACAGCCCGACCAGCCGGCGTACGTCGTCGCTGTCCAGGGCGCGGGCGTCCACCCCGGCCAGCGTGTACGACCCCGCGCTCGGGTCCAGGAACCGCAGCAGCACCTGTGCGAGCGTCGTCTTGCCCGACCCGGACGCCCCGACCACGGCGACCCGGCGGCCCTGCGCCAGCGTCAGGTCCAGGCCGGTCACGGCCGCCCGGTCCTGCCCGGGGTGACGGGCGGCGAGCCCCTTGACGACGACCGGGAACGGCGTCGCGGGCGCCGGCCGGGGCCGCTCCGGCTCCGGTACGGGCTCGGGGGCGTCGAGCACCTCGTGGACGCGCTCGGCGCTGCGGCGTACCCGCTGCCGGTACTGGGCGGCCAGCGGCAGGCCGAGGACGGCCTCGAAGGCGGCCAGCGGGGTCAGCACGACCACCGCGAGGAGTACGCCGCCGAGCCGGCCGGCGCCGACCGCCTGGACGCCCACCAGCGCGGCGGCGGCGACGGTCAGCCCGCAGACCAGCGTGGTGAGTCCGTCGCCGAGCGCGGTCGCGGTGGCCGCCCGGGAGGCGATCCGGGTCAGCGTGGCGTCGGCCCGGCGGGCGTCGGCGGCGCGGGCGGGCAGGGCGCCGGCCACGGTCAGCTCGGCGGTGCCGGTGAGCAGGTCGGTGACCTCGGTGGCGAGCGCGCCCCGGGCGGGGGCCAGCCTGCGCTCGGCCCGGCGGGCCACCGCGCCGGTGACCAGCGGCACGCCGACGCCCGCGGCGAGCAGCCCGGCGGCGAGCACCGCACCGGCCGCCGGCAGCAGCCAGGCCGTGAAGCCGACGGCGGCGGCGGAGACCACCAGCGCGGCACCGGCCGGCAGCAGCCAGCGCAGCCAGTAGTCCTGGGCCGCGTCGACGTCCGCTACCAGCCGGGACAGCAGATCGCCGCGCCGGCTGCCGCGCAGCCCGGCGGGCGCGATCCGCTCCAGTCGCCGGTACACGGCGACCCGGGTGTCGGCCAGCATGCGCAGCACGGCGTCGTGCGAGACCAGCCGCTCGGCATAGCGGAAGACGGACCGTCCGATGCCGAAGGTCCGGGTCGCGGTGACGGCCACCATCAGGTACAGCACCGGCGGCTGCTGGGAGGCCCGCGAGATGAGCCACCCGGAGGTCGCCATCAGACCGACGGCGCTGCCGAGCGCGAGGCTGCCGAGCAGCAGGGCGAGCGCGAGGCGGCCGCGCCGGGCAGCGGACATCCCGCGCACCCGGGCGAGGGCACCGCGCCGGGCACCGGGGGCGGGGCCCGGGTGGCCGAGGGCAGGGCCCGGCTGGCCGAGGGCAGGGTCCAGGTGGCCGAGGGCAGGGTCCAGGTGGCCGAGGGCAGGGTCCAGGTGGCCGAGGGCAGGGTCCAGGTGGCCGAGGGCAGGGTCCAGCGGGCCGAGGGCAGGGTCCAGCGGGCCGGCCGAATCCTCCGCCGGCCCGCTGGACGCCGCGGGCCTGCTCGCAGCGGCCCGCGTGACGGGCTCGGGTTCGGGCGCCGCCAGCCGCACCACCCGGTCCGCCGCCTCCAGCAGCGCCGGGCGGTGCACCACGAGCAGCACCGTCCGCCCCGCCGCGAGCCGCCGTACCGCCGTCACGACCTCCGCCTCGGTCGCCCCGTCCAGCGCGGCCGTCGGCTCGTCAAGCAGCAGCACGGGCCGGTCGGCGAGGAACGCCCGAGCCAGCGCCAGCCGTTGCCGCTGCCCGGCGGAGAGCCCGGCCCCGTCCTCGCCGAGTACCGTCCGGGCCCCCTCGGGCAGCGCGTCCACGAACTCCAGCGCCCCGGCGTCCCGCAGCGCCCGGCGGACAGCGGCGTCGTCGGCTCCGGGCCGGGCCAGCCGTACGTTCTCGGCGATCGTGGTGGCGTACAGGTGCGGGCGCTGCGGCACCCAGGCCACCTGGGCGTGCCATTCGGCCGGGTCCAGCCCGGCGAGATCGGCGCCGCCGACCGTCACCCGTCCCGCCACCGGCCGTACGAACCCCAGCAGTACGTCGAGGAGGGTGGACTTGCCGGCCCCGCTCGGGCCGACCAGGGCGACCGTCTCACCGGGCTCGACGGTGAAGCTCATGTCCGCCACGGCGTCCGCCGCCCGGCCGGGGTACCGCACCGTCACGCCCTCGAAGGACAGGGCTCCCTGGGCCGGCACCGGGCCGGTGCCCGGCGCGGGCGCGGGGGTCTCCAGCACCTCGAAGATCTCCTCGGCCGCGGCCAGCCCTTCGGCCGCCGCGTGGTACTGCGCCCCGACCTGCCGCAGCGGCAGATACGCCTCGGGTGCCAGCACCAGCACGACCAGACCGTCGTAGAGGGCCATGTCGCCGTGGACCAGGCGCATGCCGATGGTCACGGCGACCAGTGCCACCGAGAGGGTGGCGAGCAGTTCCAGCGCGAAGGAGGACAGGAAGGCGATCCGCAGCGTCCGCATGGTCGCCAGCCGGTAGTCGCCGGTGATCCGCTTGATCGACTCGGCCTGCGCCTTGGCCCGGCCGAAGACCTTCAGCGTCGGCAGGCCCGCGACCACGTCCAGGAAGTGCCCGGACAACCGGGACAGCAGCCGCCACTGCCGGTCCATCCGGGACTGGGTGACCCAGCCGATCAGCGCCATGAAGAGGGGGATGAGCGGCAGCGTGACGACGATGATGACCGCCGACAGCCAGTCCTCGGTGACGATCCGGACCAGCACGGCGACCGGCACGACCACCGCGAGGCCCAACTGCGGGAGGTAGCGGGAGAAGTAGTCGTCGAGCGCGTCGACGCCCCGGGTGGCCAGCGCGACCAGCGAACCGGTGCGCTGGCCGGTGAGCCAGCCGGGACCGAGTGCGGTGGCCCGCGCCAGCAGCCTGCCGCGCAGCTCCGACTTCACCGCCGCGCTCGCGCGGTGCGCGGCCAGCTCGGTGAGCCAGCCCACCAGACCACGACCGCAGGCGACGGCCACCAACAACAGCAGCGGAGTACGGAGTCCGGTGGCCGCCAGACCGTGCTGGAAGGCGCCCACCACGATCTCGGCGATGAGCATCGCCTGCGCGATGACCAGCCCCGCGCCGACGGCGCCCAGGGCGACGACGGCCACCAGGAAGAGCCGAGTGGTGCGGGCGTACCGCAGCAGACGTGGATCGATCGGTTTCACGTGAAACACTCCCCGGCCGGACTCATGCCCGGACTCAGTGCGCGGCGTCGGCGAGGTGCTGAGTGCCGATGCGCTTGCGGAAGACCCAGTACGTCCATCCCTGGTAGAGCAGAACGACGGGGGTGCCGATCGCCGCCAGCCAGGTCATGATCTTCAGGGTGTACGGGCTGGACGAGGCGTTGGTGACGGTCAGGCTCCAGTCCGGGTTCAGCGTGGACGGCATGACGTTCGGGAAGAGCGTCAGGAACAGCATGGCCACAGCGGCCACGATGGTGACGCCGGAGAGCGTGAACGCCCATCCCTCGCGACCGGCCTGATTGGCCACCAGCGCGGCGACCAGCGCGGCGACGGCCACCACCAGCGCGACCAGGCTCGCCCCGTCCCCGCTGTCCGCCTGCGTCCACAACAGGAAGACCAACGCCAGCACGGCCGTGAGCAGGCCGACGCGCAGCGCCAGCTTCCGGGCCCGCTCCCGGATCTCGCCGACCGTCTTGAGTGCGGTGAACACCGTGCCGTGGAAGGTGAACAGCGTCAGCGTCACCAGCCCGCCGAGCAGCGCGTAGGGGTTGAACAGGTCCCCCAGGGTGCCGACGTACTCCAGGTCCCGGTCGATCTTCACGCCGCCGACGATGTTGCCGAAGGCCACACCCCACAGGAACGCGGGGATCAGCGAGGTCCAGAAGATCGCGTGTTCCCAGTTGCGCTGCCAGCGCTCCTCGGGCCGCTTCACCCGGTACTCGAAGGCCACGCCCCGGATGATCAGGCACAGCAGGATGACCAGCAGGGGGAGGTAGAAGCCGGAGAAGAGGGTGGCGTACCACTCCGGGAAGGCGGCGAAGGTGGCGCCGCCGGCGGTGAGCAGCCAGACCTCGTTGCCGTCCCAGACCGGGCCGATGGTGTTGATCAGCACCCGCTTCTCGGGCCGGTTTCGGGCCAGCAGCTTGGTCAGCACGCCGACCCCGAAGTCGAACCCCTCCAGGAAGAAGTAGCCGGTCCACAGGAAGGCGATGAGGACGAACCAGACGTCGTGCAGTTCCATGACGGTGCAGCTCCCTTACGCCTAGTACGAGAAGGCCATCGGCTTGTCGGCGTCGCGGACGTCGCCGCCGATCTTCGTGGGCGGATTGAGGTCGGCCTCGGTGAGTTCCGGCGGGCCTGCCTTGACGTACTTGGCCATCAGCTTGACCTCGATGACGGCCAGCACGGCGTACAGCAGGGTGAAGGCGGTCATCGAGATGATGACCTCGGTCTGGGAGACGCCGGGGGAGACCGCGTCGCGGGTCTGGAAGAGGCCGTAGACGACCCAGGGCTGCCGGCCCATCTCGGTGAAGATCCAGCCCCAGGAGTTGGCGATCAGCGGGAAGCCCATCGTCCACAGGGCCAGCAGCCAGTACAGGCGGGTGAGCCGGTTGCCGAGCGGCTTCTTCAGCAGGACCAGGTGCGGCACCTCGTCGTCGCCGGTCCGCCAGGCGGCCGGCAGCAGGAACTTCTTCCGGGTCAGCCACAGCCCCACCAGGCCGAGCGAGAAGGAGGCCATCCCGAAGCCGATCATCCAGCGGAAGCCCCAGTAGGCCACGGGGACGATGGGCTTGTAGTCACCGGGCCCGAACTTCTCCTGCTCGGCCTTGTTGGTGTCGTGGATGCCGGGCACGTACGAGTCGAAGTCGCTGTGTGCCAGGAAGGACAGCAGGCCGGGGATCTCCAGGGCGACCTTGTTGTGACCCTCGTCGACGTCCCCGTAGGCGAAGACGGAGAAGGGCGCCGGCTGTTCGCCGTCCCACAGCGCCTCGGCGGCGGCCATCTTCATCGGCTGCTGCTCGTACATGACCTTGCCGAGGGTGTCGCCGCTGATCGCGGTGAGCATGCCGCCCACGGCCAGGGTGACCAGGCCGAGGCGGAGCGAGGTCCGCATCACCGGGATGTGCTTCTTGCGCCGCAGATGGAAGGCGGCGATGCCGACCATGAAGGCGCCGCCGGTCAGGAAGGCCGCGGAGAAGCTGTGGAAGACCTGGTTGAGCGCGGTGTTCTGGGTGAGCACCTGCCAGAAGTCGGTCAGCTCCGCCCGGCCCTTGGCCTCGTTGATCTTGTAGCCGACGGGGTGCTGCATCCAGGAGTTGGCCGCCAGGATGAAGTACGCCGACAGCAGCGTGCCGAGCGAGACCATCCAGATGCAGGCCAGGTGGATCTTCTTGGGCAGCTTGTCCCAGCCGAAGATCCACAGGCCGATGAAGGTCGACTCGAAGAAGAAGGCGATCAGCGCCTCGAAGGCCAGCGGGGCGCCGAAGATGTCGCCGACGAAGCGGGAGTAGTCGGACCAGTTCATGCCGAACTGGAACTCCTGCACGATGCCGGTGACCACGCCCATCGCGATGTTGATCAGGAAGAGCTTGCCCCAGAACTTGGTGGCCTGGAGGTACTTCTCCTTGCCGGTGCGCACCCAGGCGGTCTCCAGGCCGGCCGTGAGCGCGGCCAGCGAGATCGTCAGCGGCACGAACAGGAAGTGGTAGACGGTCGTGATGCCGAACTGCCAGCGCGCCAGGGTCTCCGGCGCCAGGGCCAAGTCCACGTCGTCACTCTCCTCACATCGCCGTGGTCAGCGGCAGATTGTGCGTGTATGACACACCCATACCGGGAGCGATCCGACACGCTTGTGAACGCGTTCACATTCACAAGCAATTATGACCTACTGCTTTTCGACGCCGGAAGGGGGGTCCCCTGTGACGTCAACCCCAACGCAAAAGGCCCGTTTCACGTGAAACGGGCCTCTGGGCAGCGGGCAGCGGGCAGTGGGCAGTGGGCAGTGGGCAGTGGGGGGGCGCGGAAGCAGGTTCGGGAGCAGGTGCGGGGGGCGCCTGCGGGTCACAGCTCCTTGCGGTACCCCTCCGTCACCTTCAGGAAGATGTCGTTCGCCTCGTTCTCCCCCACCGTCACCCGCACCCCGTCACCCGGGAACGGCCGGACCACCACGCCGGCCCGCTCGCACGCCTCGGCGAAGTCGACCGTGCGCTCCCCCAGCCGCAGCCACACGAAGTTGGCCTGGGTCTCCGGCACCGTCCAGCCCTGGGCCCGCAGTCCCTCGACCACCCGCGTGCGCTCGCACACCAGCGAACCGACCCGGCCCAGCAGTTCGTCCTCGGCGCGCAGCGAGGCGATCGCCGCCTCTTGTGCGATCTGGCTCACCCCGAACGGCACCGCTGTCTTGCGCAGCGCCGCCGCCACCGGCTCATGGGCCACGGCGAACCCGACCCGGAGCCCGGCCAGCCCGTACGCCTTGGAGAAGGTCCGCAGCACACAGACATTGGGCCGCTCGCGGTACAGCTCGACGCCGTCCGGCACCCGGGGATCACGGATGAACTCGCGGTACGCCTCGTCCAGCACCACCAGCACATCGGCGGGCACCCGGTCCAGGAACCGTTCCAGCTCCTCGCGCCCGACCACCGTGCCGGTCGGGTTGTTCGGGTTGCAGACGAAGATCAGCCGGGTCCGGTCGGTGATCGCGGCGGTCATCGCGTCCAGGTCGTGCACGTCACCGTCGGTCAGCGGCACCTGGACCGCCGTGGCGCCGCTGATCCGCGTGATGATCGGGTACGCCTCGAAGGACCGCCAGGCGTAGATCACCTCGTCCCCGGGGCCCGCCGTCGCCTGGAGCAGCTGCTGGGCCACGCCCACCGAACCGGTGCCGGTGGCCAGGTGGGAGACCGGGACGCCGAACCGCTCGGACAACTCCGCCATCAGCCCCGTACAGGCCATGTCCGGGTAGCGGTTGAAGGCACCGGCCGCCGCCATGACGGTCTCCATCACGCCCGGCAGCGGCGGGTACGGGTTCTCGTTGGAGGACAGCTTGTAGGCCACCGGCCCGTCCGCCGCCGCGGGCTTGCCCGGCTTGTAGGTGGGGATCCCCTCCAGCTCGGCGCGCAGCTTAGGGCTCGTCTCGCTCACCGCAGTCCTCCTCGTGACCACCACCGGCATCGAATACTTCTCACCTTATGAGGATTCGGCTCCGGTGCGTACGGTCGAGGACGGGCTGCTCGGTCACACCGAGGCCGGACCGAGTCCGCACCGAGGTCACACCGACATCAGGGGCATCGGCACCCGAAGGCGTACGTTCCGGGGGCGCGCCCTACATATATCTACGCGCCGGTGGCTTGCGCCGTGGCGCGCATCCCCCGTAGTGGTGAGTTGAGACCTCTTCGCAACATCGCACTCTTGGCAGGCCCGCACGCGCCGACACGCTACGTCCGGGGGTCAGATCACCTAACTGACATGCTTTCCAAGGGAGTTGCCCCTTGCCCGCCATGCAGAAACGTGCCTGTCAACGCGCGCATATGCGTCCGCCCTACCCCACTGCATGAGCCCTACTATCGGCTCGCCATGACAGCAGCAGGGAAGCACCAGGTGAGCCGCGCGGAAACCTCACGCCGAGGCAGCCGGCCGGGCCGGGCGGGCATCAGAGACGTCGCCGCCGCCGCCGGAGTCTCCATCACAACCGTCTCCGATGCCCTCAACGGCAAGGGCAGGCTCCCGGACGCCACCCGACGCCATGTCCGCGAGGTCGCCGACCGGCTGGGCTACCGGCCGTCGGCCGCCGCCCGCACCCTCCGTACCGGCAAGTCGGGACTGATCGGCCTGACGGTGACGACGTACGGGAATGAACCTTTCACCTTCACCGAGTTCGCCTACTTCGCCGAGATGGCGCGGGCCGCCACGTCGGCCGCGCTCGCGCGCGGCTACGCGCTGGTCATCCTCCCCGCGACCTCCCGCCACGACGTGTGGTCCAACGTCGCCCTGGACGGCACGGTCGTCATCGACCCCTCCGACCAGGACCCGGTCGTCAGCGAGCTGGTCCGCCAGGGCCTGCCGGTCGTCTCCGACGGCCGTCCGGCCGGCGCGCTCCCGGTCACCGCCTGGGTGGACAACGACCACGAGGCGGCCGTCCTCGGCATCCTCGACCACCTCGCCGACGCCGGCGCCCGCCGCATCGGCCTGCTCACCGGCACCACCACCGACACCTACACCCACCTGTCGACCACCGCGTACCTGCGCTGGTGCGAGCGGGTCGGCCAGGACCCGGTCTACGAGGCCTACCCGGCGCACGACCCGTGCGCGGGCGCCGTCGCCGCCGACCGGCTGCTGGCCCGTCCGGACCGGCCGGACGCCGTCTACGGCCTCTTCGACCCCAACGGCACCGACCTGCTCGCCGCGGCCCGCCGCTACGGGCTGCGGGTCCCCGACGACCTGCTGCTGGTCTGCTGCAGCGAGTCCACCGTGTACGCCACCACCGAGCCGCCCATCACCACCCTGTCGCTCAAGCCGCGCCGCATCGGCACGGCCGTGGTGCAGCTGCTCATCGACGCCATCGAGAGCGTCGACTCGAACCAGCCGGTCGAGCAGGTGATACCGACCGAACTGATCGTGCGGACCTCCTCCCAGCGCCGGCCGCCGCGCACGACGGTCAGCCCGCCGCGCTCTCCCGAGGGCCAGTAGGAGCCGTCCCCTCGGCAGCGGGTCGGGCCCGGCAGGACCCGACCCTCGGGAAGCGGAACGGACGGGAAGGACGGTCAAGAGGTGACCGTGAGGTGACTGAGGGGCGGGCGAAGAGCGGGCCAATCGGGGCGAAAGCCGCGTCCTGGCGGGGACCTGTTCCGATTCACCACCCCTGGGTCATCACACAGCGCGATCCGCATTCCTATGATGGGCCCACGACACCGCGGGCCGCTGCGACCAGGCAGTCCGAAGCGGTGCAGCAGCGGCGCGATGGTGGAGGGGTCGATGACTCAGGGGGCCGGTCAGGGACCCGAGGTGGAGCGGACGGCGACGTTGCGCGACTTCCGAGTGCCCGCGTACGTCCACGAGACCGGTCCGTACGGCCAGGGCGCGCACCCCGGTGACGTCGTTCCGGCGCCCGAACAGGCCCCGCCGCAGGGGTACCCCGCCACCGAGCGCGACCTGCCGGTCATCGACGGGCAGGACACCGCGCAGGTGGCCGTCGAGCCCGTACCGGCCCCGGCGGGACAGCCCGCCACCGGGCCCGGGCCGCTGTACGTCGTGGGCGACGTGCACGGCTATCTCGACGAGCTGGTGGCCGCGCTCCAGGAGCAGGACCTGATCGACGCCGACGGCCAGTGGTGCGCCGGCACCGCCCGCCTGTGGTTCCTCGGCGACTTCACCGACCGCGGCCCGGACGGCATCGGCGTCATCGACCTGGTGATGCGGCTGTCCGCCGAGGCCGCCGCGGCCGGCGGCTACTGCAAGGCGCTGATGGGCAACCACGAACTGCTGCTGCTCGGCGCCAAGCGGTTCGGGGACACGCCCGTCAACTCGGGCGCGGGCACCGCCACCTTCCAGGCGGCCTGGCTGCTCAACGGCGGCCAGAAGACCGACATGGACCGCCTCCAGGACCACCACCTCCAGTGGATGGCCCGCCTGGACGCCGTGGAAGAGGTCGACGGCCACCTCCTCGTGCACTCCGACACCACCGCCTACCTCGACTACGGCGGTTCCATCGAAGAGGTCAACGACACCATCCACGAGGCGCTCACCCGCAATGACGCGGACGAGGTGTGGGACCTGTTCCGCAAGTTCACCAAGCGCTTCTCCTTCCGCGACGAAGGCGGCGCCGACGCCGTGCGCTCGCTGCTCGACACCTACGGCGGCACCCGCATCGTGCACGGGCACAGCCCCATCCCGTATCTGCTCGGCGAGGTCGGCTCCGAGGACGGCGAGGACAACTCCGGTCCGACGGTCGAAGGACCGCATGTCTACGCCGACGGACTCGCCATCGCGATGGACGGCGGCGTGACCATGGCCGGAAAACTGCTGGTCCAGCAACTGCCGATGACCGACTGAGGACTCCCCGGGCGGTCCGGGCCCGCGTGGCGGACCTCCGGGCCGGCACCCAATTTCTGGAAACCCCCTGTCACCCCGCGCCGTCACCGCTCTACCATCGGCTTATCCGTAGCAGGCTCCCCTCCGTTTCTGCCCGACGGCTCGTTGGCATGCGAGCCCCAAGCCCTACGGAGCATCGGGGGATGCACATGAACAGCGTTCCGCAGCACCTGTTGAGCGAGGACCGCCAAGAGTACGAGCGGGTTCTCAACGAGGCGCTGCGCTCCGCACCACACCGCCCGGAACTGGCCGCTGTGGGACAGCGGCTCAACTCGGAACAACTGCGCACCATGGCGCTCAGCGCCACCGCCCTGATCACCGCGGCGGCGGCGACCGAGTACCAGCACTATGTGAAGGTCCGCGAGGAACTGCGCCAGCCGGCGCCGTCCGCCGCGCCGTCGTCCGCCCGCGAACCGGGTGCCACCGAGTCCGGTACGCACTCGATGGGGCTCGCCGCCACCATGGGAGAGGTCGTCGAGACCGCGGGGGCGGGCGCGGGCGCCGTCATCACGGTCCTGGCCCCCGTCCTCACCGGTACGGCCGCCGCGATCTTCCTGCTCGTCGGGTACATCCTGAAGATGATCGACCCGGAGCAGGCGTTCGCCCGGACCATGCTCACCGCCGGCTGGGTGTTCGGCGCCCTGACCGCGATCACGATCCTGGTCGCCGCCGTCGGTCTGCTGACCACCGCGCTGCGCAACCGTCCCTCGGCCGAGGCCGCGGCGTACGGAGAACGCGACGGGGAGGTGAAGCGGGCCAGGGAAGCCTGGCGCGAAGCCCTGCTGGAACAGGGCATCGTGCCGTTCCTGCGGGACGCCCTGGCCGATCCGGCCGCGGCGTCGGCGCCGGGCGGTACGGGGCCGTCCGCACCGGCCGGCCGGATGCCGCAGCTCGGCTACGGCCGCCCCGGCTTCTCCAGCCCCGACGAAGGATCCACCGCCGGTCCACGCCCGAGCTACTCGAGCCCGGACTACTCCAGCCCGGACTTCGGCGGCCCGGAGCACCGGCCCGAGTGACCACCGGTGTGCGCTCCCCGGCGGGCGGGTCCCGCCCAGGGGGAGCGCACGTCGGTGGCGCACCCGGGACCGGCGGGAGGGCTTCCCTCTCCCACCGCTCACCGGACCGGTCGGCCGGGTTGGTTGGGTCGGCCAGGGCGGTCGGGTCAGTCCGCGATCGGCAGATAGACGCGGTTGCCCGCCTCCGCGAACTCCTTCGACTTCTGCGCCATGCCCGCTTCGATCTCACCCCTGCCGCCGCCATGCTCGCGGCGGATGTCCTGGGAGATCTTCATCGAGCAGAACTTCGGCCCGCACATCGAGCAGAAGTGCGCCGTCTTGGCGGGCTCGGCCGGCAGCGTCTCGTCGTGGAACTCCCGTGCCGTGTCCGGGTCGAGGGCGAGGTTGAACTGGTCCTCCCACCTGAACTCGAACCGGGCGTCGGACAGCGAGTCGTCCCATTCCTGCGCACCCGGGTGCCCCTTGGCGAGGTCGGCGGCGTGCGCGGCGATCTTGTAGGTGATGACCCCGGTCTTCACGTCGCCCCGGTTGGGCAGGCCCAGGTGCTCCTTGGGCGTGACGTAGCAGAGCATGGCCGTGCCCCACCAGGCGATCATCGCGGCACCGATGCCGGAGGTGATGTGGTCGTAGGCCGGCGCGACGTCGGTGGTCAGCGGGCCGAGCGTATAGAACGGGGCTTCATCGCAGATCTCCTGCTGAAGGTCGATGTTCTCCTTGATCTTGTGCATCGGGACATGTCCCGGGCCCTCGATCATGGTCTGTACGTTGAAACGCTTGGCGATCGTGTTGAGTTCCCCGAGCGTGCGCAACTCCGCGAACTGCGCCTCGTCGTTGGCGTCCGCGATCGACCCCGGCCGAAGACCGTCGCCGAGCGAGTACGTGACGTCGTAGGCGGCGAGGATCTCGCACAGTTCCTCGAAGTGCTCGTACAGGAACGACTCCTTGTGGTGCGCCAGGCACCAGGCCGCCATGATCGAGCCGCCGCGCGAGACGATGCCGGTCTTCCGGTTGGCGGTCAGCGGCACGTACGGCAGGCGTACGCCCGCGTGGACCGTCATGTAGTCCACGCCCTGCTCGGCCTGTTCGATCACCGTGTCCTTGTAGACCTCCCAGGTCAGCTCCTCCGCCCGGCCGTCGACCTTTTCCAGCGCCTGGTAGAGCGGGACCGTGCCGATGGGCACGGGGGAGTTGCGCAGCACCCACTCGCGGGTGGTGTGAATGTTGCGGCCGGTGGACAGGTCCATGACCGTGTCGGCGCCCCAGCGGGTCGCCCAGGTCATCTTCTCGACCTCCTCCTCGATGGAGGACGTGACCGCCGAGTTGCCGATGTTGGCGTTGACCTTCACCAGGAACCGCTTGCCGATGATCATCGGCTCGATCTCCGGGTGGTTGACGTTGGCCGGAAGGACCGCCCGGCCCGCCGCGATCTCCTCACGTACGACCTCCGGCGCGACGTTCTCCCGGACGGCCACGTACTCCATCTCCGGTGTGATCTCGCCGATGCGCGCGTACGCGAGCTGTGTCACCGCCTGTTGGCCGCGCGCGCGCCGGGGCTGGCGGGGGCGGCCGGGGAAGACCGCGTCCAGGTTGCGCAGTCCGCCGCGCGGCGAGGTGTGCTTTACGCCGTCGTCCTCGGGGCGAACGGGGCGGCCGGCGTACTCTTCGGTGTCGCCGCGGGCGATGATCCAGTTCTCGCGCAGCGGGGGCAGCCCCCGGCGCACATCGGTGTCGACGAGCGGGTCGGTGTACGGGCCCGAGGTGTCGTACAGGGTGACCGACTGCCCGTTGGTGAGGTGCACCTGACGGACCGGCACCCGCAGGCCGGGGCGCGAACCCTCGACATACGCCTTGTGCCAGCCGATGGACTTCCCGGCCTCGTTCTGAACGGAGGCAGGCGTGCGTGCGTCCCTGATGGTCATGAGACCTACTCCCTACGCCGGCATTACCCGGTAACAGGTTCGGCGGTCGACGCAGCGGTATCCGTCTGCCGACGCTTCGTGGGAAACATCACCCGACTTCGGGGATGTTTCCCGTGAAACATCGCTGGGACGGAGGTCAGCGCCCTCTCAGCCCGGTGCTCCGAGCTCCCGCGTGTACAAAAGGTGCCTCCACGCTAGCGTCAATTCGGGCGCGGTGAACAGAGGGCCCCCTTCGTTCTTGCGATGATCGGGCCGTGACCACGACGCAGCGTCCTTCTTTTCCCCCGTCCGAACCTCGCCGCGGACCGGGCACGGGTGGCGGCGACGGCAGCGGCTCCTGGGACGACGACGGTTCCGCCGCTGAGGGCCGTGGGCATGGCCGGGCGCCCGCCCCAGGACCGCAGCAGGAGTACGGACACGGCGGGGCAGCGCAGGGGCCGGGACCGGGTCCGGGCGGCGGACAGGGCCCCGTGGCCGGGGGCGGAGGACACGGCCACGGGCCCGGCGGCGGTCATGGCGGTCATGGCGGTCATGGTCCGGGGGGAGGTGTTCACGGTCCAGGGGGCAGTGCTCACGGGTCAGGAGACGGTCACGGCCCGGGGGGCAGTGGCCACGGTCCAGGAGACGGCGGGCCCGGTCCGGGGGGCGGTCACGGCCCGGGCGGCGGCGGGCACGGCCCCGTCGGCGGCGGGCACGGTCACTCGCACAGTCACGGTCCGGCCGCCCCTGTCTCCCGCCACCTGCGCAAGGTCATCGCCGCGGTGCTGGTCCCCTTCGCCGCGGCCGTGGTGGTGGGGCTCGCCCTGCTCTGGCCGGGCGGCGCGCCGGCCCACGAACGCACCGGGGTGGGCTTCGACCGGCAGACGCAGCAGGCGACGGTCACCAAGGTGACGTCGATGAGCTGCCAGGACGTCAACGGCTCCAACGTCCCTGCCACCGGGGACACGTCCACCGCGGAGGGCTCCTCGGCGCAGCAGCAGGAGAGCGGCACCTGCAAGAAGGCGACGATCCGGGTCGACACGGGCAAGGACAAGGGCCGTACGTTCACCGAGATCGTGCAGCCGGACCAGTCCCGGCAGCTGAGCCAGGGTCAGAAGGTGGTGGTCTCCTACGAGCCCTCCGCGCCGAAGGACCTCCAGTACTCGGTCTCCGACATCAACCGCAGCTTCCCGATGGCGCTGCTGGCCGGCATTTTCGCGCTCGCCGTCGTGGTCGTCGGGCGGCTGCGGGGTGTGATGGCGCTGGTCGCGCTGGCGATCAGCTTCCTGGTGCTGAACTTCTTCATCCTGCCCGCGATCCTCCAGGGTTCGAACCCGCTGCTCGTGGCGGTGATCGGGTCGAGCGCCATCATGCTGATCGCCCTGTATCTGTGCCACGGGCTGTCGGCCCGCACCTCCGTGGCAGTGCTCGGCACACTGGTCTCGCTGGTGCTGATCGGCGTCCTCGGTTCGCTGTTCATCGGCTGGGCCGCGCTGACCGGGGACACGGACGACAACACGGGCCTGATCCACGGCCTGTACCCGTCGATCGACATGAGCGGTCTGCTGCTGGCGGGGGTCATCATCGGTTCGCTCGGTGTGCTGGACGATGTGACGGTGACGCAGACCTCGGCGGTCTGGGAACTGCACGAGGCCAATCCGACGCTGGGCCGGCGGGGCCTGTACCGCGCGGGCATCCGGATCGGCCGGGACCACATCGCGTCCGTGGTCAACACGCTCGTCCTGGCCTACGCGGGTGCCGCGCTGCCGTTGCTGCTGCTGTTCTCGATCGCGCAGAGCAGCGTCGGCTCGGTGGCCAACAGCGAACTGGTCGCGGAGGAGATCGTGCGCACCCTGGTCGGTTCCATCGGCCTGGTGGCATCGGTGCCGGTGACCACCGCGCTCGCGGCGCTCGTCGTCGCCGCCGACCGGCCCGGCCCCGGCGCCGCCCCGGCGGGGACTCCCGCCACCGCCGCCCCGGCCGCCCCGGCCGCGGCTCGCGGGGGCCGGGGGCGCCGCCGCAAGCGGTGACGGGGACGCCGGGCCCGGCCGCCGTCCGCGGCGCTCGGAACGGCTTGCAGGATCGTTCCGGCACGGTGGACGGCATCCGGCGAAGCGTTACGCCACCGCCTCAGGACTGCCGGAACGCTTCAGCCCGCGCTCTGTTCCTCGGCCAGGATGCGGTCCAGCGCCTCGTCGAGGTGTGCGTCGAAGTCGGCGAGCACCCCCTCCTGGCCCAGCGGCACCAGCTTGTCGGTGCGGTCGAGGAAGGCCACCAGCGGTGCCGCCGAGGAGCGGAACAGCGCCTGGTCGGACCCGACCTGAAGGCGGATCAGTACTTCGGCCAGCGGCTCGGGATCGACGGGCGAGATGCGCACATCGCCGTCGCCGCAGGGCCGGCCGACCCCGTCGATCAGCAGCTCACGTCCGAAGGCCCAGGTAACCGGGGCGTCACCGGGCAGATGGAAGGTCAGTCGCACGGCGTAGGGATCACTGGTCTCGTAGCGCAGCTCCACCGGGATACGGAAGGAGAGCTCCTCGGACACGAGAAAGCTCATCATGACCTCTGCCTGTACGGACTCGCGCATCACATACCCCGTCATTCGCCGTCGACTGGCCGGGAATCAACCTCTAACACTGGTGGCATCTTGCTGAACGTACACACCAGATCACAAGGAGTTAGTTTTCACATACTGATAGAGAGCGAGAGCGACCCCAGCAGCCGCCCCACCTCGCTCTGCAGCTGCCGCATGGCGGGCAGCAGCCGGTCGGCCTGGTGCACGGGCAGCGAAATGGCCACGGTCGCCACCGCGCTGCCGACGGTGAGCGGGATCGCCCCGCACACCGTGCCCAGCGCGTACTCCTGGTACTCGGTCACCGGCTCCGTACGCCCCAGGTGCTCGAGCCGCTTCAGCAGACTGTGGCCGTCACGCACGGTGTACCGGGTGACGGGCCGCACCGGATGGCGGTCGAGGTGGTCCCGGCGGGCCTCTTCGTCCAGTTGTGCCAGCAGGCACTGACCGATGGCGTGCGCGTGCGCGGTCGAACGGAAGTCCGCCCATTCCTCGACCGCGGGAGCGCCCGGCGTGTCCGCGACGCACACGATGTCGACCTCCCCGTCGCGGTACACCGCGTAGTACACGGGGACGCCGATCGTCTCGCTCAGTCCGGCGAGCGTCTCCGCCAGCGCGCTGCGACGTTTCTGCTGCGCCGCGCTGCCGCTCAGCCGTTCGGCCGCCGCGCCGAGGAAGAAGAGGCCCTTGTCGCGGCGCAGATAGCCCTCGTGCACCAGGGTGCGCAGCAGATGGTAGGCCGTGGGCAGGGCCAGTCCGGTCTCCCGGGCCAGTTGCTTGGCGGGTGCGCCGTACCGGTGTCCGGCCACGCACTCCA
Organism: Streptomyces sp. JW3; assembly: GCF_052216785.1. Taxonomy (NCBI): domain Bacteria; kingdom Bacillati; phylum Actinomycetota; class Actinomycetes; order Kitasatosporales; family Streptomycetaceae; genus Streptomyces; species Streptomyces sp. JW3. Next base: position 42,080 of record NZ_JBQOUX010000033.1, read on the forward strand.
GCAGGCGCATCGCCCGCTGCACGGAGCCGATGAAGGTCCCGGTGGGCGGGTCGGGGGGCGGGGCGTCCGCGGTGGGGGCCGGAGAGCGGGGCTGGGCGGGGAGCGTGGGCGGGTGGACTGGTGCGGTGTCAGCCGTGGTCAAGGGTCACTCCCGGAGCGAGGGGGCAGCCGTTGCGGGGAACACGGGTGGGGGTGTACGCCGCTGCGGGGTCGTCCCCGCCTGGAGTTCCGGACTCTAACCGGCTGTCACCGCGCGCAGGCGGCCTGCCGGGGAAATGTCCCCCGCGCGAGGGAACCGGTGGTTCCTGTTACCCCCACCGGTGCCCCACGGGCCTCACCAGTCGCTGCGGGAGGAGGAGTTCGACATGAACTTCCGCACGATGTAGATCAGGCCACCGACCAGGGCCACGAAGACCAGCAGCTTGAAGAGCAGGCCGATCACGAACCCGACCACGCTGGCGATCAGGCCGCCGAACACGACCAGGGCGATGACCGGCACCGCGATCCACTTCACCCACCACGGCAGTCCCGCGAAGATCTCACGCATCGACCTCGTCCTCGTCTCTCCCGTTCCCGGGATTCTCCCGGTGTCCGGGAATCCTGATGTCCTGCACTCGATGCTAGGCGGCGCGGGTTCGGTGCGGGGGCCCGGCAGCCCTTGTCCTCCCCTGACCGATCCCCTAGGGAATCCGGAGGCCACGGGTCAGCTCTCGGGCGGAGAGAAGACCACCAGCACCCTCAGGTCCTCGCTGATGTGGTGGAACTTGTGGGCGACCCCGGCCGGCACGTACACCACGCTGCCGCGGGCCACCTGGGTCGTCTCCATGCCGACGGTGATCGCGGCCCGGCCGCTGACGACGAAGTACACCTCGTCCTGCGCGTGCGGCTGCTGCGGGTCGGCGGTGCCGGCGTCGAGCGCGTACAGGCCGACCGACATGTTCCGCTCCCGCAGGAATTGCAGGTAGGCACCGTCGTTGGCGGCGCGTTCCGCCTCCAGTTCGTCCAGCCGGAATGCCTTCATCGCCTCGTCCGCCCCTGCTTCACCATTGGTTGCCGATCGTGTCTGCCACGATCAGACACATGAAGAATTTCGTAGTCAAGACGATCGCGAACGCGGCCGCCCTGGCGGTCGCCGTGTGGCTCATCGACAAGATCACACTGACCGGGGGCGGCACCGGCAAGAAGGCCGGCACGCTGATCCTCGTCGCGCTGGTCTTCGGCCTGGTGAACCTTCTGGTCAAGCCGATCGTCCAGGTGCTGACGTTTCCGCTGTTCATCCTGACCCTCGGCCTGTTCACCCTGGTGGTGAACGCGCTGATGCTGATGCTCACCTCCTGGCTGGCCGACAAGCTCGATCTCAGCTTCCATGTGGAGGGATTCTGGACCGCTGTCCTCGGCGGTCTGATCATCTCGATCGTCTCCTGGGCGCTGAACATGGTCCTGCCGGACAAGGACTGACCCGATGACCTACCGCGTCTGTTTCGTCTGCACCGGCAACATCTGCCGTTCACCGATGGCCGAGGCCGTCTTCCACGCGCGCCTGGCCGAGGCCGGGCTCGACGGCCTGGTCGAGGCCGACAGCGCCGGCACGGACGGCTGGCACGAGGGCGAGGGCGCGGACCCGCGCACCGTGGACGTCCTCGAGGCCCACGGTTACGCCGTCGACCACACGGCCCGGCGGTTCCACGCCTCCTGGTTCGCCCGCCTGGACCTCGTCATCGCCCTGGACGCCGGACACCTGAGCGACCTGCGCCGCCTGGCGCCCACCGCGCGGGACGCCGCCAAGGTGCGCCTGCTGCGGTCGTACGACCCGGGCGCCGACGGCCTCGACGTACCGGACCCGTACTACGGGGGCGCGGACGGCTTCGAGGAGTGCCTTGAGATGGTGGAGGCGGCGAGCACCGGTCTGCTCGCCGCGGTACGCGAGCAAGTGGAAGGACGAGCGGCATGAACGATTCAGCCGGCGACGGACGGAACATCGAGGCGGCGGCGCTGCCGCGGGAGGCGGGCGACGGCACGCGCGCCGTGCGCGCCGGGCTGCCCGAGCCGGTCAAGCACGAGCCGACCCTGCCCGGTCCGGTGTTCGCCGCCCACTTCCATCTGCCGGGCGACCCCACCGGCCCGTACACGTACGGCCGCGACGAGAACCCGACCTGGACGCTGCTGGAGAGCGCCATCGGCGGTCTTGAGGCACCCGGGCGGGACGACGTGGAGACGCTCGTGTTCGCCTCCGGCATGGCGGCGATCTCCTCGGTGCTCTTTTCCCAGCTGCGCGCCGGCGACGCGGTCGTCCTGCCGGACGACGGCTACCAGGTGCTGCCGCTGGTGCGCGCGCAGCTGGAGGCGTACGGCATCGAGGTGCGCACCGCGCCCACCGCCGGGGACGCCCAGCTCGGCCTGCTGGACGGGGCGAGGCTGCTGTGGATCGAGTCGCCCTCCAACCCCGGCCTCGACGTCTGCGACATCCGGCGGCTGGTCGAGGCGGCCCACGCGCGGGGCGCGCTGGTCGCCGTCGACAACACCCTCGCCACGCCGCTCGGGCAGCGCCCGCTGGAGCTGGGCGCGGACTTCGTGGTGGCCAGCGGCACCAAGCAGCTCACCGGCCACGGGGACATCCTCCTGGGATACGTCGCCGGCCGCGGCGGCGAGGCCATGACCGCGGTACGGCGCTGGCGCAAGATCGTCGGTGCCATCCCCGGCCCGATGGAGGCCTGGCTCGCCCACCGCTCGCTCGCCACCCTCCAGCTGCGCGCGGACCGGCAGAACGCCACCGCCCTGAAGGTCGCCGAGGTGCTGCGGAGCCGTTCCGAGGTCACGGGGCTGCGGTACCCGGGGCTGCCCGACGACCCGTCGCACCAGATCGCCGCGCGGCAGATGCGGCGCTACGGGTGCGTGGTGTCCTTCACGCTGCCCACGCGCGCGCGTGCCGACCGTTTTCTGGACGCGCTGCGCCTGGTGGACGACGCGACCAGCTTCGGCGGCTTGCGTTCCACGGCGGAGCGGCGCGGCCGCTGGGGCGGCGACGCGGTGCCGGAGGGCTTCATCCGCCTGTCGGTCGGCGCCGAGGACCCGGAGGATCTGGTGGCCGATCTGCTGCGGGCCCTGGACGCGGCCGCCGGCTGACCCGGCTGCGGGACCTGTTCCCGGTACGGCGGGCGGTCCGAGCCTCCCCCCTCGTGACTCGGACCGCCCTCGGTTCCGCGCGCGAAGAACCGCGTGCACAAGGCTAGTTGACTCTGTGTCAGTGTCCAATCACAGTAGCGACAGACGCCTATCGACATATTTATAGTTGGGCGGTGCCGGGGGGCCGGGAGAAGGGCGGAAGAGGGGAAGGGCTCTCGTGGATCTGGCCTTGTTGCGCACGTTCGTGACGGTTCACCGGGCCGGTTCCTTCACTCGCGCCGCCGCCCTGCTCGGCCTCTCCCAGCCGGCCGTCACCTCGCAGATCCGCACGCTGGAGCGGCAGCTCGGCCGGCCGCTCTTCCTGCGCCAGGCGCGCGGCGTGACCGCCACGACCATCGGCGAGGAACTGGCGCACAAGGCCGCCCCGCACCTCGACGCCCTGGTGGAGATAGCCGAGACCGGCCTCGACGACGAGTCGTCCTTACGTACGCTGCACCTGGCCGGGCCCTCCGAGTTCACCGCCGAGCGCGCGCTGCCCGCGCTCACGGAGCTCACCGGCGAGGACGGCCAGGGTTTCGCACTGCGCGCCTCCTTCGGAAACGCGGACCAGACGCTGGAGGGACTGGCCGCCGGACATCATGATCTGGCCATCAGTACGGCCCGTCCACGCGGCGCTCTGCTCACGGCGACTCCGCTCTGCGACGAGGAGCACGTTCTGGTCACCGCTCCCCGCTGGGCCAAGCAGATCGGCGCCGCCGGGCGGACCGGTGACGGGATGTCCGCGCTGGAGCGCGTGCCCGTGGTCGAGGTGCATGAGTCGCTGCCCTTTGTGGCCCGCTACTGGGCCTCCGTCTTCGACACCTGCCCGGCCGTCCCCGGGACGATCATCGTGCCCGACCTGCGGGCGGTGCTCGCCTGCGCCGTCGCGGGCGCCGGGCTCGCGGTGCTGCCCCGCTATCTGGGCGCCGAGGCGCTGGAGCGCGGTGACCTGGTCCGCCTGCACGACCCGGCGGTGCCGCCGCTGCGCACCTACTTCCTGGCGGTGCGCACCGGCACGCTGGCGATGCCGCACATCGCGCGGGCCCATGAGTGGCTGCTCCGAGCCGCGGTCGACTGGAACTGAGCGCCGCCGCCCGTGACGTTCCGCGATGTTTCACGTGGAACCAGCCGGGCCACATTTCCCCCATGACCGACCGACCCGTGGTCAAGCGCACCGCCCGTGCCGTGCTGCTGGACGGCGCCGACCTGATCCTGATCAAGCGCACCAAGCCCGGTGTGGACCCCTACTGGGTCACCCCTGGCGGCGGGGTCGAGCCGGAGGACTCGACCGTCGTCGACGCCCTGCACCGCGAGGTGTACGAGGAGCTCGGCGCCAAGATCACCGATGTGGTGCCCTGTTTCGTGGACACGGTGGAGCACATCGGCGAGGACGGCGGCGCGACGGGTGTGAAGGTGCAGCACTTCTTCGTCTGCCACCTGGAGTCCATGGATCCGGCCCTGCGCCACGGCCCCGAGGTCGAGGAGCCGGCCGGGGAGTACGAGATCGTCCGGGTGCCGTTCACCCGGGTCGGCATCGCCACGGTCCATCTTGTCCCGCTGTCGCTGCGGCACTATCTGGACGGCAACATCGAAGGGGTACGGGCCATGCACGCGCCCGACCTGGGCTGAGACCGGCGCGCTCAGTCCCCCGCCCCGACCGGTTCGTCCACCGTGTCGTGCCGTATCCGCTCCAGCGGGATGCCGCTCGCCCGCAAGGTGGTCACGCCCCGGCGGATCATCCCGGGCGGCCCCGACAGATAGGCGTCGTACTCACTCCAGGGTCCGTAGGAACGGACCGCGTCGGGGAGCCGGAGACGGGCCCGCTGATCCGTGACCGCCCGGACCGAGAGCCAGGAATGGGCCTGCTGGAGCCGCAGCATGGTGTCGATGTCGTACAGGTCGTGGTCGGTGCGGGCGCCGTAGAACACCTCGACCGGCCGCCGCTCGCCATGTTCCGCGATGTCCTCGACGAGGGCCTTGATGGGTGCTATGCCGGTTCCGCCGCCGAGACAGAGCAGACCGCTGTCGGTGGTGTGGTCCACGGTCATCGACCCGGCCGGCGGCCCGAGACGGATGATGTCGCCGGGCCGGGCGCGGTGCACCAGGGCCCCCGAGACCCAGCCCGCCGGGACGGCCTTCACATGAAGGGACAGCAATCCGTCGGAGCGGGGCGCCGACGCGAAGGAGTAGTGCCGCCAGACCCGTGGCCACCACGGGGTCTCCAGGCTCGTGTACTGCCCGGCGAGGAAGGGGTACGGCTGATCGGGGCGGAGGGTGAGAACCGCGACGTCCGCCGTTCTGAGGTCGTGCCCGACGATCTCCGCGTGCCACCAGGCCGGGGCGTGCAGTTCGTCCTGCGCCGCCGCGTCGATCATGATCTGCGAGATGCCCGTATAGGCCCGGACCCAGGCCCGTTCGGTCTCCGCGTCCCAGGTGTCGGTGGCGTACTGGCTCAGCGCGCCGAGCAGGCACTCCCCGACGGCCGGGTAGTGCTCGGAGCGGGTGCCGTACTTGCGGTGGCCGCGGCCGAGGTGCTGAAGGTACGCGGTGAGGACCGGCGGATTGTCGATGTGCTCGGCGGCCGTGAGCAGCGCGTTGAACAGTCGGTCGCGTTGCACGTCCATCGCGGGCGGGAACAGCGTGCGCAGCTCCGGGTGGCGGACGAAGAGGAGGGCGTAGAAGTACGAGGTGACCTTTTCGGACATGGGCGCGATCTCCGCCAGGGTGCGGCGGATGAGGAGGGCGTCCAAGGACGCGTCCATGTGTGCCTCACCTCGAACAGCTTGCGGCCGGTCCCCGCCCTTCGCCAGGACATGCGTCGCAGCGCTCTGCCCGAGAGTCCCACCGTGCGAGGGCGTCCCGGTCGCATACCCGGAATCACGGGTCTTCGATCAGACCGCAGGTTACGCTGCCCGCCTGTCTGCGCCCTGTCGCCCTTCTGGGCCGACCACCCACGTTCGCCGCTGTTTCACGTGAAACATCCCGCCGCGCCTCCCACACCGCCCAGCTCACCCATGACATGGCCAAAAGCCCGTGCGTCTCACCGGAAACAGGTGGACGACAGAGGCCGCCGTCGGACAGCCTGGCCCGCGTGCCGACTCCTTCCCTCGCCGCCCTGCCGATCCGCCGGCTGACCTTCCGCGACCTCACCGCGTGCGCCGATCTGTCCGAGGACCGCGGATGGCCCCGCGAAGAACACAAGTGGGGTCTGCTCCTCACGGCCGGGAAGGGGTATGGCATCGACGACCCTGGTGGCGGTCTGGTCGCCGCCTGCACCGTCACCGAGTACGGGCTGCCCGAGCGTCCGTCGCTGGCGGCTGTCGGCATGGTGCTGGTCGCCGCGCGGCATGCCCGCCGGGGAGTCGGACGCCGACTCATGCGCCATGTCATGACGGCGCTGGGACCCACTCCGCTGACCCTGCACGCGACCCCGAACGGCCGGCCGCTCTACGAAGAGCTGGGCTTCAAGGTCACCGGCGGCGCGGAGATGGTCCGCGGCCGCTTCTCGCCGGACGGCTCCGCGTCCCGGATCGCCACCCGGGCGGCCACGGCCGAGGACCTCACCACGGTGCTGCGTCTCGACGCGGAGGTCTTCGGCACGGACCGCACGCACATCATCACGCGGCTGCCCGCCTTCGCCGACCGCTTCCGGGTCGCGGAGGAGAACGGCCGGCTCCTTGGCTACGCCGCGGCCTGGCCCACCACGGACAGCCTTGTCGTGGGTCCGCTGATCGCCCGCGACCCGGAGACGGCCAAGGCGCTGTTCGCCTCCCTCGCCGCGCACACCGACGGCCCGCTGCGCACGGACATCGATGTGCGGCACGAGGAACTGCTGGTCTGGGTCAAGGCCCACGGTCTGTCGTCCGTCGCCCACACCGCGGTGATGACGTACGGCGTCACGGAGCTGCCGGGGGACTGGACCCGCCGGTTCGCTCCGCTGACGGTGGCGGCCGGCTGACCACGGGCGCCGACCCGAGGCGGTCAGTGCACGGCCGTCCGGTGGCCGGCCGGCCGGGAGCCCGCGACGACGGTGCCGGTACCGCCGGCCCGCCGTTCGAGGGCGGCCGAGACGAGGGCGAGGACCAGGGCGGCCGCGGCCAGCACGGCGCCCACCCCGTTGGGGGCGGTGTAGCCGAGTCCGGCGGCGATGACGAGACCGCCGAGCCAGGCGGACAGGGCGTTGCCCAGGTTGAAGGCACCGATGTTCACGGCCGAGGCCAGGGTCGGCGCTCCGTGGGCGTGGTCGAGGACCCGCTTCTGGAGCGGCGGAACGGTCGCGAAGCCGAAGGCACCGATCAGCACGACGGTCACGGCCGCCGCGGCCTGGTTGTGCGCGGTCAGCGTGAACAGCGCCAGCACCACGGCCAGCGCGCCCAGCGACACGTACAGCAGGGGCATGGTGGCGCGGTCGGCCAGTCGGCCGCCGACGAGATTGCCGCCGACCATGCCGAGTCCGAAGAGCACCAGCAGCCAGGTGACCGAGGCGTCGGCGAAGCCCGCCACCTGGGTCATCATCGGCGCGATGTAGGTGATGGCCGCGAAGACTCCGCCGAACCCGAGGACGGTCATCGCCATCGCGAGCAACACCTGGACGTTCCGGAAGGCGGCCAGTTCGTGCCGGAGCCGTACGCCCTCCGGCTTCGGCAGATCGGGGACCAGTTTGGCGATGCCGGCCAGGCCGACGACGCCGAGCGCGGCGACGAGAGCGAAGGTGACCCGCCAGCCCAGGGACTGACCGACGAGGGTACCCAGCGGGACACCGACCACGTTGGCGACGGTCAGCCCGGTGAACATCATGGCGATGGCCCCGGCCTTCCTGCCGGGCGCCACGAGCTCGGCGGCGACCACCGAACCGATACCGAAGAAGGCGCCGTGGGCGAGTGAGGCCACCACCCGGCCGATCAGCATGACGGAGAAGGCGGGCGCGAGGGCGGACAGCAGGTTGCCGACGACGAACAGCGCCATCAGCAGCATCAGCATCCGTTTGCGGCGGATCCTGGTGCCGAGCACGGTCATCAGCGGCGCGCCGAGCATGACGCCCAGGGCATAGCCGGTCACCAGGAACCCGGCGGTGGGGATGGAGACCCCGTAGTCGGCGGCGACCTCGGGCAGCAACCCCATGATCACGAACTCGGTCGTTCCGATCCCGAAGGCCCCGATCGCCAGGGCGAGAAGCGCGAGCGGCATGGGCGGGTACACCTTCCCAGAGATTGCAGGAGCACGTTGGACGCGTCCACAATAATTGCACACGCGGGATAACTGCAAAAGCAGGCTATTGCATTTCTGGTCTACCCTTGTCTCAGCCGCTCCGGGACGGAGGAAACGCCATGACAGCGACAGACCCCGCGCTCACCGCCCTCGCCCAGGGCTGGTGCGCTCTCTCCCTGCTCCACGGGAGGATCGAGACCCACATCGAACGCGCCCTGCAGGCCGGCCACGGACTCAGCGTGCGCGAGTACTCCCTGCTCGACGTACTCAGCCGGCAGCACGACGGCGACGGAGGGCATCTCCAGATGAAGCAGGTCGCCGACGCGGTGGTACTCAGCCAGAGCGCCACCACCCGCCTGGTGACCCGGCTCGAGGACCGCGGTCTGCTGGAGCGCTACCTCTGCCCCACCGACCGACGCGGCATCTACACCAACGTCACCGAGGACGGTCTGAAGCTGCTGGAGGAGGCCCGGCCCACCAACCGGACCGCGCTGCGCGAAGCCCTCGACGAGGCGGCGCAGAACCCCGACATCGCTCCGCTGGTCCGGGTCATCGAGACACTGAAGTCACCGGTCCCCGCCTGAGCCCGTTCAGCCGCCCGCACTCCACTCCCTGCGTAAGGTCCCTGCGTAAGGTCCCCGCGTAAGGTCCCCGCGTAAGGTGCGGATCATGACAGATCTTGAGATACGGCCGGCCGTCGAGGAGGACCTCACGGCGATCGTGGCGATGCTGGCCGACGACCCGCTGGGTGCCCAGCGGGAGTCACCCGACGACCTGACTCCGTACCTGGCCGCTTTCGAGCAGCTTCGCACCGACCCGAACCAGCAGCTCGTCGCCGCCGTCCGTCAGAGCAGGGTGGTGGGCACGCTCCAGTTGACCGTCATTCCCGGTCTGTCCCGGCGCGGTGCGACCCGGTCGATCATCGAGGCCGTGCGCATCCACGCCGACGAGCGCGGCAGCGGCCTGGGCACCCGGCTCATCGAGTGGGCGATCGACGAGTCCCGGCGCCTCGGCTGCGGCATGGTGCAGCTGACCTCCGACGCCAGTCGTACCGATGCCCACCGCTTCTACCAGCGGCTCGGCTTCGCGGCATCGCACGTGGGCTTCAAGCTCCAGCTCTGACCCGGCCAAGACCTCAGCCGATCCCCCGCCAGCCCTCCGGGTCCACCCCGCCCGGCACCGGAGCGTCCTGCTCGTACGGCTGCCGGGTGAAGACGAACGACCCCAGGTCCAGATGGCTCACGCTGCCGTCCGGGCGCCGCACGGCCCGCAGCAGCTCGCCGGCGTAGTAGCCCTCCAGGCCGCGCCAGGTGCCGTCGCCGTTCGACCGGAACCGTGAACGCCGCCCGCCACCCGCCAACGGCTCCAGGGAAACACCTCCTTCGGCGATGAGCCGCAGCACGAAGGCGTTCGTCCCCCAGTACCACGGCCCGGCCAACTCCAGCACGGACGCGTCGACGTCCGGCAGCGGCCGCCACGGTTCGGGAATCCGCGGCTCGGCCTCCGCGACGATACAGACCAGATCGGCACCGACCGCGGAGAGCCGCGGGCCGGAGGTGCAGTTGGCCAGGACCACCGCCGCGACATCGTCCTCGACCGCGATGGTGAGGTTGGCCAGGAATCCCGGCAGGGAACCGGAGTGCCCCACCAGCAGCCGTCCGTCCCGGTGCTGAATCTGAAGCCCGAGGCCGTACGTCGCACCGTCCACGACATCCGCCGCCTCGGCGGGTGCCGCGGGTGCCCGCATCTCGCGCACGCTCTGCGCGCTCAACACCTTGTCGTCCCCGTGCGCCAGGAACGCGGCGAACCGCGCCAGGTCCCCGGCCGTGGACCAGAGCTGGCCGGCCGGCGCCATCCGCCCGAGATCCTCGGCCGGCTCGGGCAGCAGCACATCCGCCCACGGATGCACCGCCCAGCCGCCCGCGTACGGCGGCCGGGGACGCGTACTCGTACGTGTCAGCCCCAGCGGTTCCAGCACCTCCCGTCGCAGGACGTCCTCCCACGGCGCCCCGCGCACCTCCTCGACCAGTGCGCCGAGCAGGGTGTACCCGGGGTTCGAGTAGTGGTGCCGACGTCCCACCGGGTGCAGGAGGGGCCGCTCGCCCAGCACATCGGCGAGTTCGGGACGCAGCGAACCGGGGGTCCGCTCCCACCACGGCGCCGGCGACTCGGCCGCCAGGCCCCCGGTGTGCGCGAGCAGCCCGGCGATCGTGGCCTCCCCCGCCCCGGTGCCCGGCAGATGCTTCTCCAGCACGTCGCCCAGGTCCAGCAGACCCTCGTCCCGCAGGCGCAGCACGAGCACGGCCGTGAAGGTCTTGGTGATCGACCCGATCCGGTACTGCACATCCGCGTCCGGGCCGTGCTCGTCCACCGAGGTCCGCGCACCGTGCCAGACGGCCCGCCCGCCCCGGACGACCGCGGCGGTCAACGACGGCGCACGCCCCGCGGACTGGGCCACGGCGATCCGGTGCAGCAGCGCACGACGGGTGGCGGGCAGCAGTTCTTCATGAGGTGACGTCATGTCACCAGTGCACCCCGCCCGGGCTCCCCGCGTCGAACACATTCATTCCCGGGGTGCCCCGCCCCGGATCAGGTCTGCGCCATGTCCACGAAGCGTGAGTAGTGCCCCTGGAAGGCGACCGTGATCGTCGCGGTCGGGCCGTTTCGGTGCTTGGCGACGATCAGGTCGGCCTCGCCCGCGCGCGGGGACTCCTTCTCGTAGGCGTCCTCGCGGTGCAGCAGGATGACCATGTCGGCGTCCTGCTCGATGGAACCGGACTCACGCAGGTCGGAGACCATCGGCTTCTTGTCGGTGCGCTGCTCGGGGCCACGGTTGAGCTGCGAGAGCGCGATGACCGGGATCTCCAGCTCCTTGGCCAGCAGCTTGAGGTTACGGGACATGTCCGAAACCTCCTGCTGACGGGACTCGGCCCGCTTGGAGCCACCGGACTGCATCAGCTGGAGGTAGTCGATGACGACCAGCTTCAGGTCGTTGCGCTGCTTGAGGCGGCGGCACTTGGCGCGGATCTCCATCATCGACAGGTTCGGGGAGTCGTCGATGTACAGCGGCGCGGCCGAGACGTCCGGCATCCGGCGGGCCAGCCGCGTCCAGTCGTCGTCGGTCATCGTGCCCGACCGCATGTGGTGCAGGGCGACCCGGGCCTCGGCGGACAGCAACCGCATCGCGATCTCGTTGCGTCCCATCTCCAACGAGAAGACGACACTGGGCAGGTTGTGCTTGATCGACGCGGCCCGCGCGAAGTCCAGCGCGAGCGTCGACTTGCCCATCGCGGGACGGGCCGCGATGACGATCATCTGCCCCGGATGCAGCCCGTTGGTCAGCGAGTCGAAGTCCGTGAACCCGGTGGGCACGCCGGTCATCTCACCGCTGCGCGAGCCGATCGCCTCGATCTCGTCGAGCGCCCCCTCCATGATGTCGCCGAGCGGCAGATAGTCCTCGCTGGTGCGCTGCTCGGTGACCGCGTAGATCTCCGCCTGCGCCCGGTTGACGATCTCGTCGACGTCGTCGTCGGCCGCGTATCCCATCTGGGTGATCCGCGTGCCGGCCTCGACCAGACGGCGCAGGACCGCGCGCTCATGGACGATCTCGGCGTAGTGCGGCGCGTTCGCGGCCGTCGGCACGGTCTGGACCAGGGTGTGCAGATACGACGCCCCGCCCACCTTGTTGATCTCGCCGCGCTTGGTCAGCTCGGCGGAGATCGTGATGGGGTCGGCCGGCTCACCCTTGGCGTAGACGTCGAGGATCGCCTGGTAGATGGTCTCGTGGGCGGGCTTGTAGAAGTCGTGGCCCTTGAGGATCTCCACCACGTCGGCGATGGCGTCCTTGGACAGCAGCATGCCGCCCAGCACCGACTGCTCGGCCTCCAGGTCCTGCGGGGGCACCCGCTCGAACGCCGGGCCCGCGCCCTCCCAGACACCGCCGTCCCGGCCGCGCTCGTGCTGATCGTCCCGGCCGCGCGCCCCGTCACCGCGGCGGCGGGAAGCGGGCAGACGATCGCTTGGGCCGCTGTCGGCCCACGGCTCGTCCAAGGGCTCGGAAATACTCACCGAGCCACCTCCTCCCGTCCGCGGTGCGGACCTCACCGTGCCCCTCATTTCTACGGCACGGCACTGACAAATAAGAGGCCCAACTCCGCTTCCGGCGCGACGGATTTATGCCGTTTCGCGAGCCGGTGGACGGAGCGGGCGCCGGACCACCGTAGGCCCCTCCGCACCGTCAGCCAATCTGGTTATCCACAGGCCATGTGGACGACGGGCCAGATGCTGTGGAGAACTCCGTGAAACCTGTGCACGACCCGGTGGACAGCCCTGTGAACAAGCCCTCGCCACCCCCCACACTCAGGCCGTGACCAGCGATTTCACCGTCCACCGGCTGTGCAGAAGAAAAACTTGCCCGGTCGGACCAAGATCATTGGGGACCGCGCCCGGATATCCACACCTCGGGAGAGCAAGTAAGGGTCCCTAATGCTTTGCATCTCTTACCTGTGGAAGATTAGATTGGTGCTCATGACACAGGCCCCCGCGCGCTCCCGCCCCAGCCGGGCCCGGCACGACCGAGAGATCATCGCGCTGGCCGTACCGGCCTTCGGCGCGCTCGTCGCCGAGCCGCTCTTCGTCCTGGCCGACAGTGCGATCGTCGGCCATCTCGGCACCGCGCAACTCGCCGGCCTCGGCGTCGCCTCGGCCCTCCTGACCACCGCCGTCAGCGTCTTCGTCTTCCTCGCGTACGCCACCACCGCGGCCGTCTCCCGCCGCGTCGGCGCGGACGACCTCCCGTCCGCCATCCGGCAGGGCATGGACGGCATCTGGCTCGCCCTGCTCCTGGGCGCGGCCGTCATCGCCGTCGTCCTGCCCACGGCACCGTTCCTCGTGGAGCTCTTCGGCGCCTCCGACACCGCGGCCCCCTACGCCACCACCTACCTGCGCATCTCCTCGCTCGGCATCCCCGCCATGCTCGTGGTGCTCGCCGCGACCGGTGTCCTGCGCGGCCTACAGAACACCCGCACCCCCCTGTACGTCGCCGTCGGCGGCTTCGTCGCGAACGCCGCCCTCAACGCCGGGCTGGTCTACGGCGCCGACCTCGGCATCGCGGGTTCGGCCTGGGGCACGGTCATCGCCCAGTGCGGCATGGCCGCCGTCTATCTCGTCGTCGTGGTCCGTGGAGCGCGCAAACACGGCGCCTCGCTGCGACCGGACCTCGCCGGGATCAGGGCCTCCGCCCAGGCGGGCGTACCGCTGCTGGTCCGTACGCTCTCCCTGCGGGCGATCCTGATGATCACCACGGCGGTCGCGGCCCGCCTCGGCGACGCCGACATCGCGGCGCACCAGATCATCCTGTCCCTGTGGAGTTTGCTGGCCTTCGCTCTCGACGCGATCGCCATCGCCGGCCAGGCCATCATCGGCCGCTATCTGGGAGCCGGTGACGGACAGGGGGCCCGGGACGTCTGCCGCCGCATGGTGCAGTGGGGCATCGCGGTCGGGACAGTCCTCGGGGTGCTGGTCCTGGTCACCCGGCCGGCCTTCCTGCTCCTGTTCACCGGTGACTCCTCGGTCAAGGACGCGGCCCTGCCCGCGCTGGCGGTCGTGGCCCTGTCCCAGCCGATCTGCGGCATCGTCTTCGTCCTGGACGGAGTCCTGATGGGTGCGGGCGACGGCCCGTACCTGGCCTGGGCGATGCTGGTCACCCTGGCGGTCTTCACCCCGGTGGCGCTGCTCGTCCCAGTCTTCGGCGGAGGGCTCACCGCCCTGTGGGCGGCCATGTCGCTGATGATGACCGTCCGCCTGATCACCCTGTGGCTACGGACCCGCTCCGGCCGCTGGGTCGTGACAGGCGCCACCCGCTGACCGTTTCACGTGAAACACCCGCTGTGCCGTCTTACGTACACGAGGAGGGGGCCGCGTCCCGAAGGACGCGGCCCCCTCACTTACCGCTCAAGCGGGTACGGCACTCAGGCCGCGACCACCTCGAGGTTGACCTTGGCGTCGACCTCGGGGTGCAGACGCACGGACGTCGCGTGGGCGCCCAGCGTCTTGATCGGCGAGCCGACCTCGATGCGGCGCTTGTCGACCTCGGGGCCACCGGCAGCCTTGATCGCCGAAGCGATGTCGGCCTGGGTGACGGAACCGAAGAGCCGACCGGCGTCGCCGGCACGGACTGCCAGGCGGACCTTGACGCCCTCGAGCTGGGCCTTCACCTGGTTGGCCTGCTCGATGGTCTGGATCTCGTGGATCTTGCGAGCACGACGGATCTGCTCGACGTCCTTCTCGCCGCCCTTGGTCCAGCGGATCGCGAACTTCCGCGGGATCAGGTAGTTACGGGCGTAACCGTCCTTGACGTCGACGACGTCGCCCGCGGCACCGAGGCCGGAGACCTCGTGGGTGAGGATGATCTTCATGTGTCGGTCACCCTTCCCTTATCGCGCGGTGGAGGTGTAGGGCAGCAGCGCCATCTCACGGCTGTTCTTCACGGCCGTGGCGACGTCACGCTGGTGCTGGGTGCAGTTGCCGGTCACGCGGCGGGCACGGATCTTGCCGCGGTCGGAAATGAACTTCCGCAGCATGTTCGTGTCCTTGTAGTCCACGTACGTGACCTTGTCCTTGCAGAAAGCGCAGACCTTCTTCTTCGGCTTGCGCACAGGCGGCTTCGCCATGGTGATTCTCCTGTGTGATCAAGAAGTGTGGGTACGAACCCGTCCCTGGAGGACGTCCCTGGAAGGGGCGCCCTAGAAGGGGGGCTCGTCCGAGTAGCCGCCGCCGGCACCGCCGCCGCCGGAGTTTCCACCCCAGCCGCCGCCACCGCCACCGCCCTGCTGGCCACCGGCGGGAGCGCCGGTCGCCCACGGGTCGTCGGCCGGAGCGCCGCCGCCCTGCTGACCGCCGCCGGGGCCGCCGCCCCAGCCGCCGCCACCCTGGGCGCCGCCGCCACCGCCGCCGTAACCGCCCTGGCCGCCGCGGCCCTGGCCCGAGGTCTTGGTGACCTTGGCCGTGGCACTGCGCAGGCTGGCGCCGACCTCGTCGACGTCCAGCTCGTAGACCGTGCGCTTGACGCCCTCACGGTCCTCGTAGGACCGCTGCTTCAGCCGGCCCTGCACGATGACGCGCATGCCTCGCTGAAGCGACTCCGCGACGTTCTCCGCCGCCTGGCGCCAGACCGAGCAGGTGAGGAAGAGGCTCTCGCCGTCCTTCCACTCATTGGTCTGACGGTCGAAGGTGCGGGGAGTAGACGCGACACGGAACTTCGCGACGGCCGCACCGGAGGGGGTGAAGCGCAGCTCGGGGTCGTCGACAAGATTGCCGACGACCGTGATGACGGTCTCGCCTGCCATGGGGGAACCTCTCGGCGGGTTTGCTGCTGGCTGCTTGTGCTGCTACTCGAATCCCGGACCGGCTGAGCGGGAGGCTCAGTGGGTCTCGGGACGGAGGACCTTGGTCCGGAGGACCGACTCGTTCAGGTTCATCTGGCGGTCGAGCTCCTTGACGACCGCAGGCTCGGCCTGCAGGTCGATGACCGAGTAGATGCCCTCGGGCTTCTTCTTGATCTCGTACGAGAGACGACGACGGCCCCAGGTGTCGACCTTCTCGACCTTCCCGCCGCCGTCACGGACGACAGACAGGAAGTTCTCGATCAGCGGAGAGACAGCGCGCTCCTCGACCTCGGGGTCGAGGATGACCATCACCTCGTAGTGACGCATGTGGAACCCACCTCCTTTGGACTCAGCGGCCACGGTCGTTCCGTGGCAGGAGGGTTGTGATGCGTTCGCCTCGGTACCTGTCAGGAAAAAGACGCTGAGCAGACACCGGTGCAGACGGTACACAGTACCCGCACACCGGCTTCCGGTTGAAATCCGGCCGCAGAGGCAGACAATCTGTACACAAAGGGTGTGCAAGGCGCTACGATGCGCCGCTTCTCGCAGGAGGTGCCCATGGCACAGGTAATGCGAACCGACACCGCCGGAGGCCTCTTCGCCACGGACGGCAGGCCCCACCCGCTCCAGGACGCCCTCATGGCCGTGACCCTGGTGCTGGGCGTCCTGGCCTTCATCACCGGCTTCTTCCACCATCTGCATCTGCTCAGCTCCTGGGCGGGCCTGATCGGCCTCCTCACCGGCGCCTACGGCCAGTGGATCTCGGTCACCACCCGGGAACGCTTCGGTCTGATCGTGGGCATGGGCGCCGCGGGCGTCGGCCTCCTCCTGGGCATGGCGCACGGCGGCCTGTTCGGCGGGGTCATCGACTGACACCGGGAACACCCCGGGCGAACGGCGGGTGACGCTCCGGTCCCGGCCGGGCCGGAGCGAAGGTGCCGTGGGCCCAGTCGGGGCGTCCCGCGGGCGCAGTAGGCTTCGCGCGAGAGCCGGAGCCCCTGTACCCATGGGGACACACCAGCCCGAGGAGCGCCCCGAATGAGCCTGACCCTGAGGACCATCAGTCGCGAGCAGCATCTGGCGTACATCCAGAGCCTGCCGTCGGCGAGTCACATGCAGGTCCCGGCATGGGCAGACGTCAAGGCGGAGTGGCGTTCGGAGAACCTCGGCTGGTTCGACGATCGGACCGGCGAGCTGGTCGGCGCGGGCCTGGTCCTCTACCGCCAGCTGCCCAAGATCAAGCGCTATCTCGCGTACTTGCCCGAGGGCCCGGTCATCAACTGGTTCGCGCCGAATCTGCAGGAGTGGATGGAGCCGATGCTGGCGCACCTCAAGCGCCAGGGCGCCTTTTCGGTCAAGATGGGCCCGCCCGTGATCATCCGCCGCTGGGAGGCGGCGTCCATCAAGAAGGGCATCCAGGACCCGGACGTCAAGCGCCTGCGGGACATCGAGGCCGACTTCATCGAACCGCGCGCCTTCGAGGTGGCCGACAAGCTGCGCAAGATGGGCTGGCAGCAGGGCGAGGACGGCGGCGCCGGCTTCGGTGACGTCCAGCCCCGCTACGTCTTCCAGGTGCCGCTGGCCAACCGGTCCCTGGAAGAGGTCCACAAGAACTTCAACCAGTTGTGGCGCCGCAACATCAAGAAGGCCGAGAAGGCCGGCGTCGAGGTGGTCCAGGGCGGCTACCACGACCTGGAGGAGTGGCAGCGGCTGTACGAGATCACCGCCGTGCGCGACCACTTCCGGCCCCGCCCGCTCTCCTACTTCCAGCGCATGTGGTCGGCCCTCAACAGCGAGGACCCCAACCGCATGCGGCTGTACTTCGCCCGCCACAACGGCGTGAACCTGTCGGCGGCGACGATGCTGGTCGTCGGCGGGCACGTCTGGTACTCCTACGGCGCCTCCGACAACATCGGGCGTGAGGTCCGGCCCTCGAACGCCATGCAGTGGACGATGCTGCGGGACGCCTACGCGCTCGGCGCCACCGTCTACGACCTGCGCGGCATCTCCGACTCCCTGGACGAGACGGACCACCTCTTCGGTCTGATCCAGTTCAAGGTCGGCACCGGCGGCGAGGCCGGCGAGTACCTCGGCGAGTGGGACTTCCCGCTCAACAAGCTGCTCCACAAGGCACTCGACCTCTACATGTCGCGTCGCTGACGCCCCGCTCTCCCGTCCCTCTCTGCCCCATCGCAGCCACGAGAAAGGTCCCAGGTCCGGCCATGGCGCTCACGCTCTACGTCGACACCGCGCGCTGGCGGGCGCATCACAAGCACGTGCAGGAGCAGTTCCCCGGACTGGTCCCGGTCTGCAAGGGCAACGGCTACGGCTTCGGGCACGAGCGGCTGGCGGAGGAGGCCACCCGGCTCGGTTCGGACGTGCTGGCCGTCGGTACGACGTACGAGGCCGCCCGGATCAAGGACTTCTTCGGCGGCGACCTGCTGGTGCTGACGCCGTACCGGCGCGGCGAGGAGCCCGTACCGCTGCCCGACCGGGTCATCCGCTCGGTGTCCTCGATCGACGGGGTCTACGGCCTGGTCGGCGCCCGCGTGGTGATCGAGGTGATGTCCTCGATGAAGCGGCACGGCATCAGCGAGCAGGAACTGCCGCAGCTGCACGCCGCCATCGAGAATGTCCGACTGGAGGGCTTCGCCATCCACCTGCCGCTGGACCGCACCGACGGCTCGGACGCCGTCGAGGAGGTCATCGGCTGGATGGACCGGCTGCGCGCGGCCAGGCTGCCGCTGCACACCATGTTCGTCAGCCACCTCAAGGCCGAGGAACTGGCCCGGCTGCAGCAGCAGTTCCCGCAGACCCGCTTCCGCGCCCGGATCGGCACCCGGCTGTGGCTGGGGGACCACGACGCCACCGAGTACCGCGGGGCCGTCCTGGACGTCACCCGGGTCGTCAAGGGCGAGCGCTTCGGCTACCGGCAGCAGAAGGCGGCCTCCGACGGCTTCCTGGTGGTCGTGGCCGGCGGCACGTCGCACGGCGTGGGACTGGAGGCGCCGAAGGCCCTGCACGGTGTGATGCCGCGCGCCAAGGGCGTCGCCCGGGCGGGTCTGGCCACGGTCAACCGGAACCTGTCGCCGTTCGTGTGGGGCGACAAGCAGCGCTGGTTCGCCGAGCCGCCGCACATGCAGGTCTCGATCCTGTTCGTGCCCTCGGACGCGCCGGAGCCGAAGGTCGGGGACGAGCTGGTGGCCCATCTGCGGCACACCACGACGCAGTTCGACCGGATCCTGGACCGCTGAGGACCGGCCCGGCAGTGAAAAGGCCGTACCCGGATCGCCGGGTACGGCCTTCTGCGTTCGGGGACGGGCCAGCGACCCGACTGTTCGCTCAGAGCGAACCGTCGTCCCGTCGCTCGGTGCCCCACTCCACGTGCGGGCCCTCGTGGTCCTCCGCGTCCCGCGAAGGACGCGCCGCGCGGGCGAGGGCGAAGACGTCGGGGGCACCGTCGAGCACCCCGCCGGAGGGATCGTCGTCGCCGGCCCTGCGCACCGGGTCGCGGTCCGGCATGAGGATGTCGCGGACGACCATCACGCAGAGGTAGAGGGTGCCCAGCAGATGCAGTCCGATCGCCCAGTGGTAGCCGTCGGTCGGCAGCCCCTTGTGGGCGTCTCCGCTGGTCGTGTACGCGAGGTACAGCCAGATGCCCAGGAAGTAGGCCACCTCGCACGCCTGCCAGATCAGGAAGTCCCGCCACTTCGGCCGGGCGAGCACGGCCAGCGGCACCAGCCACAGGACGTACTGCGGTGAGTAGACCTTGTTGGTGAGGATGAAGGCCGCGATGATCAGGAAGGCGAGCTGGGCGAGACGCGGCCGGCGCGGCGCGGTCAGCGCGAGTGCCGCGATGCCGCCGCAGCACAGCACCATCAGCAGCATGGCCAGGGTGTTGACCGTCTCGGTGCTGAGCGGGTCGTCCGAGTTCTGCGCCAGGACCAGCCAGAAGGACCCGAAGTCGACGCCCCGTTCCTGGCTGAACGTGTAGAACTTCGACCAGCCGTCGAAGGCGAAGAGCATCACCGGCAGGTTCACCACGAGCCAGGCACCCGCGGCGCCGGCGAGAGCGGTGCCGTACTCCCGCCACTTGCCCGCCCGCCAGCACAGCACGAGCAGCGGTCCGAGGATCAGGAACGGGTAGAGCTTGGCGGCCGTGGCCAGCCCCAGCAGGATGCCGAAGGCGAGGGAGCGGCCCCGGGACCACATCAGCATCGCCGCGGCCGTCAGAGCGACGGCCAGCAGGTCCCAGTTGATGGTCGCGGTGAGCGCGAAGGCGGGCGCCAGGGCGATCAGCAGGCCGTCCCAGGGACGGCGCGCGTGGGTGCGGGTCACGCAGACCGCGATGACCACGGCGCAGATCATTAGCATGCCGGCGTTGACCAGCCAGTACCACTGCTGCTGGTCCTGGAGGCTGTCGCTGCCCGGCGTGAGCCAGGAGGCCACCTCCATGAACACACCGGTCAGCACCGGGTACTCCAGGTACTGCATGTCACCGGGGAGCTTGTCGAAGTACGGGACGAGGCCGTCCGCGAACCCGCGTCCGGTGAAGAGGTGCGGGATGTCCGAGTAGCAGGCGTGGGTGTACTGCGAGCTGGCGCCGAAGAACCAGCCGCCGTTGTAGCAGGGCGCCTTCTGGACCAGGCCGAGGGCGAACATGCCGATCGCCACGAGCGCGATCACCCGCGCCGGGGTCCACCAGGACGTGCCGAGCAGGGCGCGGCGGCCGAGGGGACCGCCGATCAGCTCACTGCCGGCCGCCGCGACCTGATCCTCCTGAGTCGGCCGCACGGGGTCCGACGGGGCGCTCGCTTGCGTCGATTCTGCACGGGGCATGGGGCACATCCTGCCGTACGTACCTCGGAGAACGCCGAGGGCCGCCGCACCAGCTCGGTGCGGCGGCCCTGTTTCACGTGAAACATACGGGTGTTTCACGTGAAACACCCATGTCTGACGATCCGGCGGCTATCCGTCGATCATCCGAAGATGCCGCCGTTCTGATTGCCTCGTGAGTTACCGGTCTCCTCCGACTCCGTCGCGGATGACGTGGGGGACTCGCTGGTGTCACCGTCTCCCTCGTCGCCTGTCTCGGTACCGCCGTCCGACCCTTCCTCACAGCCCCAGTCCCAGGCTCCACAGGTCTCACTGGTGGTCGGCGACGGCGAGGTCTCCTCCTGGGTCTCCGACTGCGTGGGAGATGCCGACGGGCTCTCCGACTCCTCCTCCTCGGTCTCCGTGACCGAGGGGGACGCGGACGGCGAAGGCTCGTCATTGACGACCTCACCGATCTCCTCCGGCTTGGGGAACTTCACCACCGGCTCGCCCTTCAGGGCGTCCTCCATGTAGTCCTTGAAGATCTCGGACGGGAACGAGGCGCCGTGGATCTCTTTCTCGCCACCCGTCCCGTACATCTCCAGGAACGTACGGTTTTTGACGGTCTCGTCGTCCGGGTAACGGAACATGCTGATCGCGGTCGAGAGCTGCGGGGTGTAACCAACGAACCAGGCCGACTTGTTGCCATCGGTCGTACCGGTCTTGCCCGCCACCTCGCGGCCCTCTAGCTGGGCGTTGGTACCCGTGCCCTTCTCCACGACGGTCTTCAGGACGTCCGTGACGTTGTCCGCGACCTTGGCGGTGAACGCCTGCTTGGTCTCGACCTTGTGCGTGAAGATCGTGCCGTCCTTGTCCGTCACCTTGGTCACGGAGAAGGGGTCGCGCTGCTTGCCGCTGGTCGCGAAGGTGGCGTAGGAGCCGGCCATCCGGATCGCGCTCGGGTCGGAGATACCGATGGAGAACGAGGGGAACGTGGTACCGGCCAGGCTGTCCTCCAGCAGGCCGGCCTTGAGCGCGGAGTCCTTCACCTTGTCCAGGCCGACGTCCATGCCGAGCTGGACGAAGGCGGAGTTGATCGACTCCCGCATCGCCTCGCGCAGGTCGATCATGAAGTCTGGTGCCTCACCTGCGGAGGCGTTGGCGTTGCCGTCGTTGGTCTGGAGCCACTCCTCGCCCTTCTCGTTCTGCCAGACGCTCCCGTCGTAATTCTTGACCTTCCACTCGTTCTTGCCGCTGTAGAGGCTCTTCGGCGAGACCACGGTGCGTTCGTCCTCCGACTGGACCTCGCCGAGGTCCGGGTCCCGCACGCCGTAGGTCATGGCGGACGCGAGCACGAACGGCTTGAACGTCGAACCGACCTGCGCACCGGTCACATCGGCGTTGTTGGTGAAGTGCGTGGTCGCGTCCGCACCGCCGTAGATGGCCTCGATGGCACCGGTCTCGGGATTCACCGAGGCGCCGCCGAACTGGACGTCGGTGTCCGTCTCGGGGCGCTTCTTCGGGTCGATGTTCTCCTTGTAGACCTTGGTGACCGCCTTCTCGAGCTCCGTGACCTTCTTCTTGTCGAAGGTCGTGTAGATCGAGTACCCGCCCTGCTCGAGCTGGTTGGTGGTGACCACGTCGTTCTTGACCAAGGACGCCTTGGCCAGGTCGACCAGGTAGCCGATCTGACCGCTGAGCTGGGTGTTCGACCGCGGGTTCTGCCACTTGGGCAGCTTGGTGTACTTCGCGCGCTCGGTCGCGTCGAGGTGCCCGTACTCGACCATCTTGTCGAGGGTGTCCTGCATCTGAAGCAGGGCCCGCTTCTGGTTGGCCTCCGGCGTGGCCGACGAGTCGATGGAGGTCGAGCCGGCCGGGTCGTAGTAGGTCGCGCCCTTCAGCATCGCCGAGAGGAAGGCGCACTCCCCGGGATTCAGCTTCTCGGAGTCCTTGTCGAAGTACGCCCGGGACGCCGCCTGGATGCCCCAGGCGCCGCGGCCGTAGTAGGCGGAGTTGAGATAGCCCGCGAGAATGTCGTCCTTGTCGAGCTGGCTGCCCACCTTGATCGAGACGAAGATCTCCTTCACCTTGCGGGAGATCGTCTGCGACTGGTCGTCCAGCATGGCGTTCTTGACGTACTGCTGGGTGATGGTGGAGCCGCCCTGGGTGTCACCGCCCCGGGCCATGTTGAAGACGGCGCGCGCGATGCCCTTGGGGTCGATGCCGCTGTCGTCGTAGAAGGTCTTGTTCTCTTGCGAGATCACGGCGTTCTGCATCGCCTTGGGGATCCGCGAGAGGTCGACGATCTGCCGGTTGCGCTCACCACCGGTGGACACCATCTGGGTGCCGTCGGCCCAGTAGTAGACGTTGTTCTGCGCGGTGGCGGTCTTGGCCTCGTCCGGGATGCCCACCATGGCGTAGGCGATGCCCGCCGCGGCGACCATGGCGCCGAAGAACCCGACGCACAGGCCGGAGAACAACTTCCAGGACGGCACCCAGCGGCGCCATCCGTACTTGTCGAAGCGCGGATAGTCGATGATCCGCTTCTTGCCGGGTGCCGGCGACCGGCCGCGCCCGGGTGGTCCCGCGCGCCGGCCCGCGCGGCCGGGTTCGGCCGCTCTGCGACGGCCGCCACCGCTGCGCTGCGCCGTACGACGGGCCTCGGCACGGCCCGCAAAATCACGTTCCTCACCTCCCTCCGCATAGGAGCCGGACGGAGACTCTGTGGCGCCCCGCGGTGCCGCGCGGCGGCCGGAGGACGAACCGGACTGGCCGCGTCGGGCCGCGGCACGTCCGCCTCCCTGCGGCTGCGGCGGTTTGCGACGGTGCTCGCTCATCGAACGACTACTCCTCGGGCAGGCGCACCATTGCGCGCCTGGCAACGGCGGCTGGTTTCCGGTCCCCCCGAAGTACGGATGCGGCCCCTGCCGTATTCACCCGTACTGCTCCGGGGACAGGGACGCCCCCGGGCATCACTCGGTTCCCGGTGGTCTGCATGGCGCACAGACTACGCACCGGCAAAACCCCTGAGCTCCGAAGTTCACCTCAAATCAGGCAACTTGCTTCCCATGAATCAGCGATGTGATCCCGTTCACGGGTTTCCCTCTTGTCGCGCGGGGGCGGCCGTTCTATCGTCTGGATGTATCGAGTCGATACATCAGCTCGGCATAAGGACCCAGGCGACGAAGAGGAGGCGACGATGAGCCGACGTTCCGGCATCCTCGAGTTCGCCGTCCTCGGGCTGCTCCGCGAGTCCCCGATGCACGGCTATGAGCTGCGCAAACGGCTCAACACATCGCTGGGTGTGTTCCGGGCGTTCAGCTACGGAACGCTGTACCCCTGCCTCAAGACGCTGGTCACCAACGGCTGGTTGATAGAGGAACCGGGGAACACCCCCGAGGCCACCGCCCCTCTGGCAGGACGCCGAGCCAAGATCGTCTACCGGTTGACGGCCGAAGGTAAGGAGCACTTCGAGCAGCTCCTGTCGCAGACCGGTCCCGACGCGTACGAGGACGAGACTTTCGCCGCCCGCTTCGCCTTCTTCGGACAGACGTCGCGTGACGTACGCATGCGCGTACTGGAAGGGCGTCGCAGCCGGCTGGAGGAGCGCCTGGAGAAGATGCGCGCTTCGCTGGCGCGCACCCGGGAGCGTCTGGACGACTACACGCTGGAGCTCCAGCGCCACGGCATGGAGTCCGTGGAGCGCGAGGTGCGCTGGCTGAACGAGCTCATCGAGAGTGAGCGGGTGGGACGGGACCTGCGCGGTTCCGGCCCCGAGGGGCCCGCTCAACAGGACACCACACATGGAACGCCGGGCGGCCTGCCCCGGTCCGGGGGACAGCCCCGGCCGGATACGCCCGACGACACCGCCACGTGAGCGCCCGGTCAGGGCCTCACTCGTACACACAGGGAGCAACCGGAATGGGTTCGGTTCGCGTAGCCATCGTCGGTGTGGGCAACTGCGCCGCATCGCTGGTGCAGGGCGTCGAGTACTACAAGGACGCCGACCCGGCGGCCAAGGTGCCGGGCCTGATGCACGTCCAGTTCGGCGAGTACCACGTCAGTGACATCGAGTTCGTCGCCGCCTTCGACGTGGACGCCAAGAAGGTCGGCCTGGACCTCGCGGACGCCATCGGCGCCTCCGAGAACAACACCATCAAGATCTGCGACGTGCCGAACAGCGGTGTGCAGGTCCAGCGCGGCCACACCCTCGATGGTCTCGGCAAGTACTACCGCCAGACCATCGAGGAGTCCGCCGAGGAGCCGGTCGACATCGTCCAGATCCTCAAGGACAAGCAGGTCGACGTCCTGGTCTGCTACCTGCCGGTGGGCTCCGAGGCCGCGGCGAAGTACTACGCCCAGTGCGCCATCGACGCCAAGGTCGCCTTCGTCAACGCTCTCCCGGTCTTCATCGCCGGCACCAAGGAGTGGGCGGACAAGTTCACCGAGGCGGGCGTGCCGATCGTCGGCGACGACATCAAGTCGCAGGTCGGCGCCACCATCACGCACCGCGTCATGGCGAAGCTGTTCGAGGACCGGGGCGTCGTCCTGGACCGCACGATGCAGCTGAACGTCGGCGGCAACATGGACTTCAAGAACATGCTCGAGCGCGAGCGCCTGGAGTCCAAGAAGATCTCCAAGACGCAGGCCGTCACCTCCCAGATCCCCGACCGGGACCTGGGCGCGGACAACGTCCACATCGGACCGTCCGACTACGTGGCCTGGCTGGACGACCGCAAGTGGGCCTACGTCCGCCTCGAGGGCCGTGCCTTCGGCGACGTCCCGCTGAACCTGGAGTACAAGCTCGAGGTCTGGGACTCCCCGAACTCGGCCGGCGTGATCATCGACGCGCTGCGCGCCGCGAAGATCGCCAAGGACCGCGGCATCGGCGGCCCGATCCTGTCGGCGTCGAGCTACTTCATGAAGTCCCCGCCGGTCCAGTACTTCGACGACGAGGCCCGGCAGAACGTCGAGAAGTTCATCGCGGGCGAGGTCGAGCGCTGAGCCGCTCCCGACCGCGAACGGAGGAGGGTCCCCGAGGCAGTGCGCCCGGGGACCCTCCCCGTATGTGAGGCTGTGCCCCATGGCCGTCGTCCGTGACCTCCGCGTCCTGCTGCGTCTGAAGGGGTTCCGGCGCCTGCTCGCCGTCCGCCTGCTCTCCCAGGGCGCCGACGGCGTCTACCAGGTCGGGCTCGCCACCTACGTCGTCTTCGCGCCGGAGAAACAGACCTCCCCCGCCGCGGTCGCCTCCGCGATGGCGGTACTGCTGCTTCCGTATTCCCTGGTCGGTCCCTTCGCCGGCGTCCTGCTGGACCGCTGGCGCCGCCGCCAGGTCTTCCTCTTCGGCAATCTGCTGCGCGCCCTGATGGCCTCGGTGACCGCCCTCCTGATGATCGCCTCGGTCCCGGACTGGCTCTTCTACGTCTCGGCCCTGTGCGTCACCGCTGTCAACCGCTTCGTGCTGGCCGGGCTGTCCGCCGCGCTGCCCCGGGTGGTCGACGCCGAGCGCCTGGTGATCGCCAACTCGCTCTCCCCGACCGCCGGCACCCTGGCGGCGACGGCCGGCGGCGGTCTCGCCTTCGTCGTCCGCATCGTGGTCGCCGACACCGACGCCGCAGTGGTGGTGCTGGGAGCCGTCCTGTATCTGTGCGGCGCGCTGGCCTCGCTGCGGATGGCGGCCGACCTGCTGGGACCCGACCGGGCGCTGATACGGCCCCGGCTGGCCACCGCTCTCGCCAGCACCGCACGCGACCTGATGGCGGGAGTACGGCACCTCGCCGCACCGGCCCGCCGGGAGGCGGCCTGGTCGCTGGCCGCCATGACGCTGATGCGGTTCTGCTACGGCGCCCTGCTGGTGATGCTGCTGATGCTGTGCCGGTACGCGCTGACCTCCGGTACGGACGAGGGGCTCGCCCTGCTGGGACTGGCGCTGGGCGTCTCCGGCGCCGGCTTCTTCGCGGCGGCGGTCCTCACGCCCTGGACGGCGGGCCGGCTCGGCCCCGGCCGCTGGATGGCTCTGTGCGCCGCGGCCGCCGCGGTCCTGGTGCCCGCGCTCGGCCTCCCGTTCGCCACCGCACCGCTGATCGCCGCGGCGTTCGTGCTGGGGCTCATCACCCAGGGCTCGAAAATCGCGACCGACACCATCGTGCAGTCCTCGGTCGACGACGCCTTCCGGGGCCGCATCTTCTCCGTCTACGACGTGCTGTTCAACGTCGCCTTCGTAGGCGCCGCCGGGGTCGCCGCCCTCATGCTGCCACCGGACGGCCGCTCGGTACCGCTCGTGATGACGGTGGCCCTGGTCTATGCGGTGGTCGCGGCGGCCATGCTCCGGCGCACCCGCCCGTAATGACGGGAGGGGCGGTGTTTCACGTGAAACACCGCCCCTCCAGCAGCGTGAAAC
>NZ_JBQOUX010000335.1:0-235 GCF_052216785.1 Streptomyces sp. JW3
AGCCCGGGGACCGCGACGCCGACAAGCAGTTCAGCCCCCAGTACGAGGAGCAGATTTGACCGACCTGATCCACTCTGCAGCTTCTTCCGATTCGCCGACCGACCCCGCGGCGCCCGGTGCCAAACCCACCGGGGAACGCGTGCGGGTGATCCGCGAAGGCGTGGCATCGTATCTACCCGATATCGATCCGGAGGAAACCAGCGAATGGCTGGAGTCCTTCGACGAGATGCTCGAC
>NZ_JBQOUX010000336.1:0-231 GCF_052216785.1 Streptomyces sp. JW3
GTGGCCAGCAGCATTGTCAACCGGCGTGAGTTCGCCGCCAGGTTGACCGAGCGATGGAACTCGTGGCCGTAGGTGACAAGCGCGTCGTCGGAGCCGCTCTCAGCCGCGTGCGCGTGCGCGTCGACAACGCTGGCGAGATGGTCGAGTTCCCGCGCGGTGATCGACTTCGCGGCCCGGCTCGCCAACTCACCGGCCATCGTCGCCTGCGCCCAGAACAGGTCGTGCACGTCC
>NZ_JBQOUX010000337.1:0-231 GCF_052216785.1 Streptomyces sp. JW3
TGCTCGATGAGATCGACGGCATCGCCGAAGCGTGCGAGCGCGCGGTGCCGGGGTGCACGGTCGGCCCGCGGGTGATGCCGTGGAATTCGATGGAACTCGAGGTGGTGACACCGGAGCAGACGCGGGTGGTGATGACCGCTGCCCGCCCGTACGACCCGGACAGCCCGGCGGCCGAGCACCTGCGGTCGATGGGGATCGAGGGGCCATGACGGCACAATGGTGGTCGTGACC
>NZ_JBQOUX010000338.1:0-230 GCF_052216785.1 Streptomyces sp. JW3
CGGGTGGTCAAGGGCATCCAGCTCAAGGAGTACGCCTCCTGGCTGGACGAAGGCGCCCTGTTCAAGGGCCAGTGGGGGCTGCGGGGAGAGACCGTCGAGAGCGAGGGCCGGCCCCGGCTGCGCGGCCTGCTGGACCGGCTCCAGACGGAGAATCTGCTCGAAGCCGCCGTGGTGTACGGCTACTTCCCGTGCGTCTCCAAGGACGACGACCTGATCGTGCTGGACGACGC
>NZ_JBQOUX010000339.1:0-226 GCF_052216785.1 Streptomyces sp. JW3
GGCTGGGGCAGACCGCCGCCCTGCGCCCGCACCCGCGCGAGTGCCGCCTCGTAGCCGAGGGCGGCGGCGTCGGTCACGGGGAGGGCGGTGAGGGGGCAGCCGGGCTGGTGGGTGTGCATGTGATGGCAGCCGGGGCAGGCCGCGACCGCCGGCGGCGGTCCCCCCGGCTGGGGCAGACCGCCGCCCTGCGCCCGCACCCGCGCGAGTGCCGCCTCGTAGCCGAGGG
>NZ_JBQOUX010000340.1:0-210 GCF_052216785.1 Streptomyces sp. JW3
CCCACCGCCTCACCGGCATGCACCCCCACCAACGCCTCCAGCTCACCCCCACCCAAACCAGCCGCATCAACCCGCCGCACCCAAACCCGCCCCGGCACCTCCTCCGGCACCACCAATCGCAACCCCACCGCATCCGACACCAACCGCGCCCGCAACACCTCATGCCGCACCACCAACGCCCGCACCGCAGACGCCAACACCCCCGCATCC
>NZ_JBQOUX010000341.1:0-209 GCF_052216785.1 Streptomyces sp. JW3
TCAGGACCGTCAACGTCTCCCGCACGATCCGCGGGTAGTGGTCGAGGTCCGGCCCGGGGTCCATCAGCCACCACTGGTGGATGCCTTCCACCAGGGCGAGGACGGCGGTGGCCGCGGTCGTCGCGCTCAGGCCGCTGGGCAGCGTCTCGCCGTAGCGTTCGACGAGGATCGCGGTGAGATGTCCCCGCAGGAAGCGCAGGCGGTCGGCC
>NZ_JBQOUX010000034.1:0-68240 GCF_052216785.1 Streptomyces sp. JW3
CCGCAGGCCGCCGCCGCCCGCGGCATGGCCTTCGAACACCTCGACCAACTCGCCATGGACCACCTCCTCGGCGCCCGCTGACCCCGGGTTCGCGGGTCCGCCGGTGCCCGCGAACACCCCTTGATCCGCCCCGTGACACCGTGGTCGCGCGGGCGGGCCGGCACCCCCTCGCACCCAAGGGCACCCACCGTGACAGCACACCCTCCGGCCGCCGGACCTCGCCGGCGCCGTCGCTCACGCAGCGCCGCAGTCCCGCTCGCCGCCGTCTCCGTCCTGGTCGCCGGGGCGGCGCTGAGCGGCTGCGGACAGCAACGCGACCCCGATGTGTACACCGTGATGAACTCCTCGACCGACGAGTCCTACCACCGCTGGGACGCGGAGGCGATGGCCCGCTGCGGCAAGCAGCTGGGCGTCACCATCGAGCAGCAGAGCGTCCCCGCCGCCCAGGTGATGACCAAGGCGCTGCGCATGGCCTCGTCCAAGTCACTGCCGGACATCGTCCAGTTCGACGCCTCCGAGATGCCCACGTTCGCCGACGCGGGCGGTCTGGTCGACCTCAAGTCCCTCGGCCTGAGCACTCAGGACATCCCCGAGGGCATCGTCAACTTCGGCTCCTACAAGGGGACGTACTACGGGGCGGCGCGCTCCGTGAACACCCTCGCTCTCTTCTACAACAAGGACCTGCTCGACCAGGCCGGCGTCAAGGTCCCCACCACCTGGGACGAACTGCGCGCGGCCGCCAAGAAGCTCACCGAGGGCAAGCGGTACGGGCTGGCGCTCAGCGCGGGCGGCGCGGAGGACGGCGTCTTCCAGTTCATGCCGTTCATGTGGTCCAACGGCGGTGACGAGAAGGAGCTGGACAGCCCGCAGGTCGCCGAGGCGCTGGACTACTGGAAGGCGCTGCTGGCGGACGGTTCGCTGTCGAAGTCGACGGTCAACTGGACCCAGGCGGACGTCAACGACCAGTTCATGGCCGGCAACGCGGCGATGATGATCAACGGTCCCTGGCAGGTGGAGACCCTCAACACGGACAAGTCGCTGCACTGGGAGATCGCGCAGATCCCGGTGCCGAAGGCGGGCGACGACTCGGTCGGTCCGCTCGGCGGCGCGATCCTCACCGTGCCCAACACCGGGGACGAGCAGCGCGAGAAGACGGCCGGGAAGATCGTCGCCTGTCTGTCCAGCCAGCAGGAGCAGCTGACCTACGCGCTCAACAGCTGGATGGTGCCGGCCAACACCAAGGCCGCCGCGGTGTGGCGGGAGAAGGTGCCGGAGCTGGACGCGCTCGCCGACCAGGTGGCCGTCGCCCGGTCCCGTACCGCCCAGCTCGGCGCCGGCTGGTCGAGCGTGTCGCTCGCCCTGCAGAGCGCCTTCCAGTCGGCCCTGACCGGTGAGTCCAGCGAGGCCGCCCTCAAGCGCGCCCAGCAGCGGGCCACGAGCGGGAACTGAGGTACGTGACCATGACCACCTCCACCGTCACCGCGACGCCGGCCGCCAGCGAACCCAAGGCGGCCACCGCTCCCGACCCGAACCGGCTCAGGCGCCGGCGCCGGCTCACCCAGTGGGGCTTCGTCGCCCCCGCCGTCGTCTTCATGCTGCTGTTCTTCGGCTACCCGCTCGTCCGCAACGTCGTGATGAGCTTCCAGCACTACACGCCGAAGACGTTCTTCACCGGCGAGTCGCCGTTCAACGGCACCGACAACTGGTCGAACGTCTTCCAGGACGCCCTGTTCGGCAAGGCCCTGTGGCACACCCTGGTGTTCACGGCCGGCTCGCTGCTCGGCCAGTTCTGCATCGGCCTGGCACTGGCCGTCTTCTTCAACCGCCGCTTCCCGCTGAACGGCGTGCTGCGTTCGCTGATCCTGCTGCCGTGGCTGGTGCCCATGGTGGTGTCCGGTGTCGTGTGGCGCCGCATCCTCGACCAGGACACCGGCGTACTGAACACCTTCCTGGACACGATCGGCCTGGGCAGCGGCCACACCCCGTGGCTGACCAGCCCGGACATGGCGCTGCTCTCCGTGATCCTGGTCAACATCTGGATCGGCATCCCGTTCAACATGGTGATCCTGTACGGCGGTCTCCAGGAGATCCCGAAGGAGCTGCACGAGGCGGCGGCCCTGGACGGCGCCTCCGCGTGGCGGACGTTCCGGTCCGTCACCCTGCCGATGCTCAAGCCGGTGGTCACCGTCGTGCTGGTGCTCGGCTTCATGTCGACGGTCAAGATCCTCGACCTGATCCTGGCCCTCACCGACGGCGGACCGGCCGACGCCACCCAGACGCTGGGCACGCTCACCTACCAGAACTCCTTCGTGCAGCTGGACTTCGGCGCGGGCGCGGTCGTCGGCAACGTACTCATCCTGATCTCCGCCGTGTTCGCGGTGTTCTACCTGCGGGCCAACCGCACCGAGGGGAAGTGACGTCCATGGCCTCGCCGACCACCGCCACGGCACCGAGGCGCCGCTGGGGTTCCACCGTCGCCGGTGTGCTGATCCTGTGCGTGATGCTCTTCCCGCTGTACTGGATGCTCAACACCGCGCTCCAGCCGGAGTCCGGCCTGCTCAAGGTCGACCCGGTGCCGGGCAGCCTGGATCTGTCCGGGTTCTCCAAGGCCGTCTCCGACCAGGGCGGCCACCTGCTGACCTCGCTGGCCGTCTCGCTCGGCGCGGTCGTCATCTGCCTGGCGATCGCCGCGCCGGCCGCCTACGGGCTGGCCCGGTTCGGGCTGCGCGGCTCGAAGACCATCGTCTTCGGCACCCTGATCACCCAGATGGTGCCGGGCATCGTCATCGCCAACGCGCTCTACAACTCGTACGTCGATCTGGGCCTGGTCAACTCCTACTTCGGCCTGATGCTGGCGGACGCCTCGCTGGGCATCCCGTTCTCCATCGTGCTGATGCGCTCCTTCATGGTGTCCATCCCCGGCGAGGTGCTCGAGGCGGCGCAGATCGACGGCGCCGGGCCGGTGCGGACGTTCCTCACGGTGGTGCTGCCGATGAGCCGCAACTCGCTGATCACGTCCGGGCTGTTCGCGTTCCTGTTCTCGTGGAGCGACTTCATGTTCGCGCTCACCCTGAACACCACCGACGAGGTCAAGCCGGTGACCCTCGGCATCTACCAGTACATCGGCGCGCACGTCGGCGACTGGGGTTCGGTGATGGCCGCCTCCGTGCTGTCGGCGGTCCCGGCGGCGATCCTGCTCGTCCTCGCCCAGAAGTACATCGCCGCCGGCATCTCCGGCGGTTCCGTCAAGTGACCGCCACCGCACAGGAAATGGGTTCCTTTCCGCATGAGTGACTCCCCTCGCTTCCCGTCCGGCTTCGTCTTCGGCGCCGCGACCGCCTCGTACCAGATCGAGGGCGCGGCGACGGCGGACGGCCGCTCCCCGTCGATCTGGGACACCTACAGCCACACCCCCGGTTTGACGGCGAACGGCGACACCGGTGACGTGGCCTGCGACCACTACCACCGCTACCCCGAGGACGTGGCGCTGCTGCGCGAGTTGGGCGTGGACTCGTACCGCTTCTCGATCGCCTGGCCGCGCATCGTGCCGGACGGGTCGGGGCCGGTGAACGCCAAGGGGCTGGACTTCTACTCGCGGCTGGTGGACGAGCTGCTGGCGGCGGGCATCGAGCCGGCCGCCACCCTCTACCACTGGGACCTGCCGCAGGCCCTCGAGGACCGGGGCGGCTGGCGGGTGCGGGCGACGGCGGAGCGGTTCGCCGAGTACACGGCCGTGGTGGCCGAGCACCTCGGGGACCGGGTGCCGCGCTGGATCACGCTGAACGAGCCGTGGTGCAGTGCCTTCCTCGGCTACTCCATCGGGCGGCACGCGCCCGGCGCCAAGGAGGGCCGGGGCGCCCTGGCCGCCGCGCACCACCTGCTGGTCGGGCACGGTCTGGCGGTCCAGGCGCTGCGCGCGGCCGGGGTGCGCGAGGTCGGCATCACGCTCAACCTGGACCGCAACCTGCCCGCCACCGACTCCCCCGCCGACCTCGCGGCGGTGGTCCGCGCGGACACCCAGCACAATCTGGTGTGGACCGAGCCGATCCTGGCGGGCCGCTACCCGGCCACCGAGGAGGAGACCTGGGGCGAGCTGATCACCGGCGCGGACTTCCGGCGCGACGGCGACCTGGCGCTGATCTCCCAGCCGCTGGACTTCCTCGGCATCAACTACTACCGGCCGATCGTGGTCGCCGACGCCCCGCACCGCGAGCCCGACCCGGCGGTCCGGGTGGCGACCGACAACCGGTACGAGGAGGTCACGCTCCCCGGAGTGCGGCACACCGCGATGAACTGGCCGGTGGTGCCGGAGTCCTTCACCGATCTGCTGGTGCGGCTGAAGAAGCAGTACGGCGACGCGCTGCCGCCGGTGCACATCACCGAGAACGGCTCGGCGGAGGACGACCCGGTCGCCGCCGACGGCGCGGTGCACGACACCGACCGGGTGGAGTACCTGCGCGGCCACCTGACCGCGCTGAAGGCGGCGATGGACGCGGGCGTGGACGTCCGCGGCTACTACGTCTGGTCGCTGCTGGACAACTTCGAGTGGGCGTACGGCTACGACAAGCGGTTCGGGATCGTCCGGGTCGACTACGCGACGCAGGAGCGCACGCCGAAGGACAGCTACCGGTTCTACCAGGAGCTGATCGCCGCCCACCGGCGGTGAGCCGCGGGGAGGGGGCCGCCCGGAAGCGGGCGGCCCCTTTCTCATGCCCCGCCGCCGCGTTCCGCGTACGCCGCCGGGTCCGCCAGCACCTCGCGGACGATGACGCCGGCCGCGCCCCGGGCCGCGTCGCCCAGCGACGAGGAGGCGCGCAGCCGCTTGCCGCCCTCGGTCCACAGGCCGGAGACCACTCTGCGGGCCAGTTCGCGGTCGACGGCGGGGGCCAGCCAGTCGCTCAGTTCCCGGTAGACGCCGCCGAGCATCACCGCCTCCGGGTCGAAGAGGTTGACCGCGCCGGACACCACCACGCCGAGCTGCCGGCCGGCCCGCTCGATCGCCGCCAGCGCCTCCGGCTCGCCGCGCCGGGCCCGGCGCCCCAGTTCGGCCACGCCCCGCACGCCGGTGTCCGCGTCGAGGCCGGCCGCCGCCAGCAGGGCGCCCTGCCCGGCGTACCGCTCCAGGCAGCCGCGCGCCCCGCAGCGGCACAGCGGGCCGTCCGGGTCGACCACCATGTGCCCGATCTCGCCGGCGAAGCCGTGCGCGCCGCGCAGCAGTTCGCCGCGCAGCACCAGGGCGCCGCCGATGCCGATCTCGCCGGTCAGGTAGAGGAAGCTGCGCACGCCCTCGGTGCCGGCGCCGAACCACAGCTCGGCCAGGGCGGCGGCGTTGGCCTCGTTGTCGGAGCTGACCGGCAGGGGGCGCTCGGCGGGGCGCAGGGCGAGCAGCGCCTGCGCGAACAGGCCCTCGACGGCTACCCGCTGCCAGCCGAGGTTCGGGGCCTGGCGGACGCTGCCGCCGGTGACCAGGCCGGGCAGCGCGACATGGACGCCGGCCGGGCCGAGGTCCTGCTCGGCGGCCGAGCCGATGGCGCGGGCCGCGAGCCGGGCGGCGCGGGCCAGCACCTCGGAGGGCTGGACGCCCCGGTTGTCGACGTGCTCGACCAGCCGCACCCGGTCGGTGCCGGCCAGGTCGACGACGCAGACGGTGATGAAGTCGATGTTGATCTCGACGCCGAGGCCCGCCGGGCCGGTCCTGGACACCTTCAGGACGGTGCCGGGGCGGCCCACCTGGCCGCTGCTGGTCTTGCCCCACTCGGTGACGAAGCCGTACTCCAGCAACTGCTCGACCAGGGAGGACACCGCCGCCCGGGTCAGTCCGACGTGCGTGGCGATACCGGCTCTGGTGGCCTCCCCCGCGTCGTGCACGGCCCTCAGGACCAGACTGAGGTTGTGCCGTCGGACCGTGGCCTTGTCGGCCTTCGGCTCCAGGGGGGTCAGGTTGTTCTTCATCGTGGTGTCGAGCGTATGCGACGTGCGGTGGGCCCCTTGCCCGGTCCGAGGGGTGCTCCTACTCTCACTTTGTGCCGCTGATAAACAAAACCCGTTCGCACCACGCCGTGCCGGGCCCCCGCGACCAGCTCGTCCGGCTCCGGATCGCCCTGACCGTCTTCTTCGCCCTGGACGGCTTCGTCTTCGCCGGCTGGGTGGTGCGCGTCCCCGCCATCAAGGAACAGACCGGCGCCTCCGCCAGCGCCCTGGGGCTGGCGCTGCTCGGCGTGTCGGCGGGCGCCGTCGTCACCATGACCCTGACCGGACGGCTCTGCCGCCGCTACGGCAGCCATCCGGTCACCGTGGTCTGCGCCGTCCTGCTCTGCCTCAGCGTCGCCCTGCCCCCGCTCACCCACTCCGCGCCCGCGCTGGGCGCCGTGCTGCTGGTGTTCGGCAGCGCGTACGGCGGGATCAACGTCGCCTTCAACAGCGCCGCCGTCGATCTGGTGGCCGTACTGCGCCGGCCGATCATGCCCAGTTTCCACGCCGCGTTCAGCCTCGGCGGCATGGTCGGCGCGGGGCTCGGCGCTCTGGTCGCCGGGTCGCTGTCCCCGCTGTGGCACCTGCTCGGCCTCACCGGCGTCGGCCTGCTCGTCACCCTGGCGGCGGGGCGGGTCCTGCTGCGCTGCGAACCGCTCGTGCCGCCGGACCGTTCACCCCGCGGCGACCAGGCGCCGCGCGGCAAGCCGGACGCCCGTACCCGCCGTCTCGTCGTCACCTTCGGGCTGATCGCCCTGTGCAGTTCCTACGGGGAGGGCGCCATGGCCGACTGGGGCGCGCTCCACCTGGAGCAGGACCTGGCCGCCTCGCCGGGTCTCGCGGCGGTGGGTTACTCGTGTTTCGCACTGGCCATGACAGTGGGCCGGCTGACCGGCACGACCCTGCTCGAGCGGCTGGGCCGGACCCCGACCGTGGTGGCCGGCGGCGCGGTCGCCGCGGCCGGGATGCTGCTCGGCTCGCTCGCCCCGTCGGCGTGGGCGGTGCTGTTCGGCTTCGCGGTCACCGGGCTCGGGCTGGCCAACATCTTCCCGGTCATGGTGGAGCGGGCCGGGGCGCTGGGCGGGCCCGGCGGCGTGGCGACCGCCTCCACGCTCGGCTACGGCGGCATGCTCCTCGGGCCGCCCGCGATCGGTTTCATGGCCGACTGGTTCTCCCTGCCGGCGGCGCTGACCACCGTCGCGGTGCTCGCCGCGGTGGCGGCACTGGTCTCCCTGACGACCCGGCGGGCGGCGGCCGGCTGAACCGCCCGGCGCGGAAATCCCCTCCCGTGCACCGCGCTTCGTCAGGCAGACTCGCCACCATGGAGACTGCCGCGTACGTGCGAACCCTGGAGCGGGAGGGCGAGCTGCTGGCCGCCGCCGCGGAGACCGCGGGAAGTGACGCGAAGGTGCCCACCTGCCCCGACTGGCAGGTACGGGACCTGGTACGGCACACCGGCATGGTGCACCGCTGGGCGGCGGCGTTCGTCGCCGAGGAACACACCGGGTACCACCCCGACGGGGGATTGCCGGACCTGGACGGCGCCGCGCTGACCGCCTGGTTCCGCGAGGGTCACCGGTACCTGGTCGACACCCTCGCCGGCGCCGCGCCCACTGCGCGGTGCTGGCACTTCCTGCCCGCCCCGTCCCCCCTGGTGTTCTGGGCCCGGCGGCAGGCGCACGAGACGACCGTGCACCGCTTCGACGCGGAGTCCGCCCGGGGCGGCGCCCCCAGCTCCGTCGGCACCGACTTCGCCGTGGACGGCGTCGACGAACTGCTGCTCGGCTTCCACGCCCGGGAAAAGAGCCGACTGCGCAGCGCGCAGCCGCGGGTGCTGCGGGTCCGGGCAACCGACACCGAGGACGCCGTGTGGACCGTACGGCTGTCGGAGCGGCCGCCCGCCACCGAGCGGGGTGTCACGGCGGACGCCGACTGCGAGGTGGCCGGCCCGGCGGCCGAGCTGTACCTGGCGCTGTGGAACCGGGTGCCGTTCCCGGCGGTGACCGGCGACCCCGGACCGGCCGCACTGTGGCGGGAGAGGTCGGCCGTCACCTGGCGGTGAGATGCCGCTTGCCCGGCCGGGCGGACGGGGCGACACTCGTCGAATGACTGACCACGGGGGACGGCGCACCACGACCGAGCGCGATGCCATCACCGTCGAGATCGGGTACGCCCTGTTCAGCGCGGCGTTCGCGGCGGCCGTGCTGTTCGGCGCGGTGGCCGGACCGGCGTACGTCTTCGAACTGCCGGCCGGGGCGCGCCGCGCACTGGTCGGAGCGGGCACGACGCTGGCGGCGGTGGTCTTCGCGGTCCGGGTGGTGAGCGTACTGCTCCGCTTCGGACGCGACGTCCGGCCCGGCCGGACCGGTCCCGACGCGTAGGCCGGCACCACCGGGCCCGCCCGGTCGGCACGGCCCGGGTCAACGAGCCGGGACCCGTACGGCGTTCAGCCGGCCCCGGCCCCGTCCACCAGCCCCACCCCGTCGGCGAGCCGGGCCGCCGCGTGCCGGAAGAACTCCGGCCGCTCCTCGACGACCCCCTTGAACTGGCCGAAGACCTCGAAACTCACCAGCCCGAACAGCTGCGCCCAGGCCGCGACCAGGGCCGTCACCGTCCCGGGCGGCAGGTCGGGCGCGAGGTCGGCGGCCATCCGCTCCGCCTCCGGCCGCAGTTCGGCGGCGGGCGGGGCCGGCTGGGTCAGGCCGAGCGCCCGGTGCCCGTCCCGGAGGATGCCGATGAGCACGTACCCGACCCGGGCGGCGGCGCGGACGGTGTCCTGCGGGGCGGTGTAGCCGGGCACCGGCGATCCGTAGATCAGGGCGTACTCGTGCGGGTGCGCCAGCGCCCAGGCCCGGACCGCCTCGCAGACCACGGTCCAGCGCCGCCGGTGGCCGGCGTCGGCCGCCGCGTCGCGGGCCTGCTCGGCGGCCTCGCCCACCGCGTCGTAGGCGTCGATGATGAGGGCGGTGAGCAGGTCGTCGCGGCTCGGGAAGTAGCGGTACAGGGCGGAGGAGGCCAGGCCCAGTTCGCGGGCCACGGCGCGCAGCGACAGCTTGGCGGCGCCCTCCTCGGCGAGCTGTCTGCGGGCCTCGGTCTTGATGGCCGCCGTGACCTCGGTCCTGGCTCGCGCGCGGGCGCCCTGTGCGGTGCTCATGCGGCTCAGTGTGCCACAGAGCGAGAGCACCGCACACAAAAGAGAGCAGTGCTCTTGAATTCGCCGGGCACTCCTGTGCATACTCGTCGCAGCGCAATAGAGAGCAGTGCTCGCATACGAGAGCAGCGCTCTCCGTCCATCGTCTCGTCCAGGGGGTCCCCGTGTCCGCGCATGTGCAGCAGCCCGGCTGGTTCACCGTCAACGTCCTCAACCGGTCCGTCGCCTGGCTGACCCGGCGCGGACTCAGCGTCTGGGGCTCCCGGGTGCTGGCGGTCCGCGGCCGCAAGAGCGGACAGTGGCGGACCACCCCCGTCAACCTGCTCACCGTGGACGGACAGCGGTACCTGGTCGCACCGCGCGGCCATGTGCAGTGGACGCACAACATGCGCGCGGTCGGCGGCGGCGAGCTGCGCCTCGGCCGGCAGGTGGAGGCGTTCATCGCGACCGAGGTCCCTGACGACGACAAGCCCGCGCTGCTGCGGGCCTACCTCAAACGCTGGAAGGCGGAGGTCGGGATCTTCTTCGGCGGCGTCGGCCCGGGCTCCTCCGACGCCGAGCTGCGCCGGATCGCTCCCGACCACCCCGTCTTCCGCGTCACGGCCACCCGGCCGTAGCACTCAGGAACCGGCCGGGCCCGGCTCGTCCGCGGCCACCGGCTCGTCCGCCGGAGCCCGGTCCTGGTCCGTCGCCGGCGCCGCCGCTTCCGCCTGCCTGCGGTCCAGTACGTTCAGGGCGCGCTGCGCGACGGGGTGGTTGCGCACCAGTTCGCCCAGCGTCGTGGCGCCCCGGGTGATGTCCCGGAACGCGTTCCACGCGGGCCGGAAACCGGTCAGGGCCGCGTGGAAGATCCCCGGGCGGCGCTCGAACGCGGCCAGCATCCGCTTGCCGACGCTCATCTCGACGCCCAGCCCGGCCTTGACGGCGAAGGCGTAGTTCAGGGCCTGGCGGCGGGCGTCCACCGCGTCGTGCGCCTCGGCGATGCGCACCGCCCACTCCCCCGCCAGCCGCCCCGAGCGCAGCGCGAACGAGATGCCCTCCCGGGTCCACGGCTCCAGCAGCCCCGCCGCGTCCCCGCACACCAGGACCCGGCCGCGGGAGAGCGGCGAGTCGTCGGCGCGGCAACGGGTGAGGTGGCCGGAGGAGATGCTCGGCTCGAAGCCGGCGAGGCCGAGGCGCCCGATGAAGTCCTCCAGGTAGCGCTTGGTCGCCGCGCCCTCGCCGCGGGCCGAGATGACCCCGACCGTGAGCGTGTCGCCCTTGGGGAAGACCCAGCCGTAACTGCCCGGCATCGGGCCCCAGTCGATGAGCACCCGGCCCTGCCAGTCCTCGGCGACCGGCTGCGGGACCGGGATCTCCGCCTCCAGGCCCAGATCCACCTGGTCGACCTTCACCCCGACGTGCGCCGCTATCCGGCTGGCACTGCCGTCCGCGCCGACCACGGCCCGGGCCAGCACCGTCTCGCCGCCCTGGAGCACGACGGCGGCCGTACGCCGGTCGGGGACCGCCGAGCCGTGCTGCTCGACCCGCGTCACCGTCACGCCGGTGCGCAGTTCGGCGCCCGCCTTCTGCGCGTGCTCGACCAGCTGCTGGTCGAACTCGGGCCGGTTGATCAGCCCGAACAGCATCTGCCTGGAGCGGCGGGTGCGGGTGAAGCGTCCGTTGTGGGAGAAGGTCACCGCGTGCACGCGGTCCTTGAAGGGGAGCTCGAAGCCCGGAGGGAGCGAGTCGCGCGAGGGTCCGATGATGCCGCCGCCACAGGTCTTGTAGCGGGGCAGATCCGCCTTCTCCAGCAACAGCACGCGCCGTCCCGCGACCGCCGCCGCGTAGGCGGCCGAGGCCCCCGCGGGTCCCGCGCCCACCACGACGACGTCCCACACCTGACGCGCGTCGTCCGCCGAAGAGTTCTCGCTGCTCACGATGGTCTACTGCTCCGATCAAACCGCATGCCGCACCTGTCCCCCGCATCCTACGGTGGGCATCGCCGCAGGCCACTGTGGGAGGATCGGCAATGTATGCGCCCTGCACACACCGTGCACACACCTGGGCGTGCCCACACCACACGATCACCCGCGAACACCGCACAAAACGGAACGGTCAGCGAGTGGTCATCAGTACAACGTCGCACCTACAAGGAGCGTGCCCATGTCGTCGAATCCGGTCGCCGAGACTGTCGCCGCCCTGCTGCCCCGGGCGCGGACCGAACTCGCCGAGCTGGTGGCCTTCCGGTCGGTGGCCGACTTCGAGCAGTTCCCGAAGAGCGAGAGCGAGGCCGCCGCCGAATGGATAGCCGGCGCGCTGCGCGCCGAGGGTTTCGAGGACGTCGCCCTGCTCGACACCCCGGACGGCACCCAGTCGGTGTACGGGTACCTGCCCGGCCCCGAGGGCGCCAAGACGGTCCTGCTCTACGCCCACTACGACGTGCAGCCCCCGCTGGACGAGGCCGGCTGGACCACTCCGCCGTTCGAGCTGACCGAGCGCGACGGCCGCTGGTACGGACGGGGCAGCGCCGACTGCAAGGGCGGCGTCCTCATGCACCTGCTGGCGCTGCGCGCGCTGAAGGCGAACGGCGGCGTGCCGGTGCACGTCAAGGTGATCGCCGAGGGCTCGGAGGAGCAGGGCACCGGCGGTCTGGAGCGGTACGCCGAAGCACACCCGGAGCTGCTCGCGGCCGACACGGTCGTCATCGGCGACGCGGGCAACTTCCGGGTCGGCCTGCCGACGGTCACCACGACTTTGCGCGGCATGACCCTGGTCCGCGTCGCCGTCGACACCCTCGAAGGCAACCTGCACTCCGGGCAGTTCGGCGGCGCCGCCCCCGACGCGCTGGCCGCGCTGATCCGCACGCTGGACTCGCTGCGCGCCGAGGACGGCTCGACGACCGTCGACGGGCTGGCCGGCGACGACACCTGGGACGGGCTCCAGTACCCGCAGAAGGCGTTCCGCGCGGACGCCAAGGTGCTGGACGGTGTGGAGCTGATCGGCTCCGGCACGGTCGCCGACCGCATCTGGGCGCGGCCGGCCGTCACGGTGCTCGGCATCGACTGCCCGCCGGTCGTCGGCGCCACGCCCTCGGTGCAGGCGGGCGCGCGGGCCCTGGTGAGTCTCAGGGTGCCGCCGGGCACGGACGCCACCGAGGCGGTCAAGCTGCTCCAGGCCCACCTGGAGGCGCACACGCCGTGGGGCGCCCGGGTCGCCGTCGAACCGGTCGGCCAGGGCCAGCCGTTCCGCGCCGACACCAGCAGCCCGGCCTACCAGGCCATGGCGGACGCGATGGCGGTGGCGTACCCGGGCCAGGAGATGCAGTACGCCGGCCAGGGCGGCTCCATCCCGCTGTGCAACACCCTGGCCGGCCTCTACCCCGACGCGGAGATCCTCCTCATCGGCCTGAGCGAACCGGAGGCCCGCATCCACGCGGTCGACGAGAGCGTCTCCCCGGACGAACTGGAACGCCTGTCGGTGGCGGAGGCGCTGTTCCTCCGGAATTACGCGGGGAACTGATTCCTGCTGGGGAGGGCAATGTCCCCAAGGGGCGCGAGGCGGTGCCGATATGCGGCGCCGCCCCGCGCCCAGCCACAACGCGTCCGCACCCGGCGACAGCCCACGCGCCGCACCCGCCTCACCCCACCGGCACCCCCGCCTCCAAATACAACGCGGCCCCCCGCTCCCGGGCCCGAAGGGCCCACCGCAGCCGCGCGTACCGCACCGGCGGCAGCAGCCCCGCCGCCTCCTCCTCGCTGACGAACCGCCAGCCGCGCAGTTCGGGCCCGGGCAGCAGCAGCCGCCCGGCGTCCGCGGAGGCCAGCCGGCCGCCGTCGAAGAGCAGTCTGAGCCCCCCGTATCCGGGCGGCTGCGGCGGCTCCCAGTCGACGACCAGCAGGGACGGTACGTCGTCGAGGTGGACGCCGGTCTCCTCGGCGACCTCGCGGACGCCCGCCCGGGCGGGGGCCTCGCCGGGTTCGACGACGCCGCCCGGGAACTCCCAGCCCGCCTTGTAGGTGGGGTCGACCAGCAGCACCCGGTCGTGC
The DNA here is from genome assembly GCF_052216785.1 of Streptomyces sp. JW3. Taxonomy (NCBI): domain Bacteria; kingdom Bacillati; phylum Actinomycetota; class Actinomycetes; order Kitasatosporales; family Streptomycetaceae; genus Streptomyces; species Streptomyces sp. JW3. The sequence continues at coordinate 13,150 of NZ_JBQOUX010000034.1, forward strand.
TCGTCGAAGAGCAGGACCCCGGCGGCGATGGTCTCGGCGGTGGGTTCCGGGGTCTGCACGATGTCGCAGAGCGGCGCCGTGCCGGTGCCGACCGCCTCGGCTATGCGGGCGGCGGTCTCCCCCGGGGTGAGACCGCCGTTGTCGACCGGATGGGCGTCGGCCATCAGCCAGCCGCCGAGCGCCGCCCGGTAGGGCTCCATGGGGTCGTACGACCACTGCCGTACCCGCAGCTCGCCGTCGGGCGGGTCCGGGGGGATCTCACGGTGGGATATTCGCTCCCGCAGGATCGTTTCGGCCGGGGCCAGCAGGATGTGCCGGACGGCGATCCGGCGGGCGGCGAGGCCGCCGAAGATCTCGTCCCGGTACTCCTGGCGCAGCAGGGTCATGGGGACCACCAGCGTCCCGCCCAGCTCGGCGAGCAGCGCCGCCGCCGTGTCGATGACGAGACGCCGCCAGATCGGGAGGTCCTGGCAGTCGCCGACCTCGGCGAGGCGTTTGGGCGGGAGCAGGTGCGTGAGCGCTCCGCCGATGACCTCGGGGTCGAAGAGCGTGCTGTTCGGGATCAGGTCGATCAGTTCCCGTGCGGTGCTCGTCTTCCCCGCACCGCACGCGCCGTTGATCCAGACGACGGTCACAGGTCCCCCTCTTCTGTTGGCCCCCTGAGGCTTGCCCGCTCCACCCTGCCACGGAAACCAGCCCCAGTTGAGGGCGTACGAAAGCGGCGCCGCCGCCCCCGGCCGGGACGTCGGCGCCGCTCGGTCCGGCTGCGGGCCGGTCAGTCCTTCGGCGTGTCGTCGTGCGGGGCCAGGCTGTCCTCGCTGATGTCGACGTGGTTGAGGACGTCCGTCGCCTTGCGCAGGTCGACCGGCAGCTCCCCCGCGGCGTGCGAGGGGGTGACGGCCGCGACCACGAAGCCGGTGGCGAGGGAGGCGAGGGCGAGCATGCTGCGCTTCTTCATGCCGGGTTCAACTGCGTGGACGGCCAGGAGTTACCCTCCGGCCGGCCGGTCCCGGCCTGGCCGGCCCCGCACCGGACCCGCCTCACACCCGGGCCGCCGTCACGCCCTGCGTCCGCGTGAGCGCCGCCGCGGCCGCCCCCACCAGGCCCGCGTCCGTGCCCATCTGAGCCGGTGTCACCGTCAGACGGCGTACGAAGGAGAGGGTGGCGTACGAGGCCAGCGCCCGGCGCAGGGGCGCGAAGAGGACCTCGCCCGCCTTGCCCACGCCGCCGCCGATCACGGCGATGTCGATCTCGACCAGGGTCGCGGTGGCCGCGATGCCGGCCGCCAGCGCCTGGGCCGCCCGCTCGAAGGAGGCCACCGCGACCGGGTCGCCGGCCCGGGCCGCGGCGGCCACCGCGGCGGCGGAGGTGTCGCCGTCGGACCCGGGACACCAGCCGCCCTCCAGGGCGCGCCGCGCGATGTTGGGGCCGCTCGCGATGCGCTCCACACAGCCGCGCGCACCGCACGGGCAGGGGTCGCCGTCGAGATCCACGCTGATGTGGCCGATGTGGCCGGCGTTGCCGGTGGGACCGGGGTGCAGCCGTCCGTTCAGGACCAGACCGCCGCCGACCCCCGTGGAGACCACCATGCACAGCGCGTTGTCGTGGCCCCGGGCGGCGCCCTGCCAGTGCTCGGCGGCGGTGATCGCCACCCCGTCCCCGATCAGCTCGACCGGCAGCCCGCCCGCCGCCGCCCGGACCCGGGCCACCAGCGGATACTCCCGCCAGCCGGGCACGTTGACCGGACTCACCGTGCCGGCCGACGCGTCCACCGGCCCGGCGCTGCCGATGCCGACCGCCGTGGCCCGCGGCCACAGAGGCGCGGCCGTCAGCTCCCCGAGCACCTCCTCGACGGCGCCCATCACGGTGTCGCCGTTCTCCCGCGCGGGGGTGGCCCGCTGGGCCCGCACCAGAATCCGGCCGGCACCGTCCACCAGCGCACCGGCGATCTTGGTGCCGCCGATGTCCAGCGCGGCCACGAGGTCGGTGTCCATCAGAGTCGGTTCTCCCCGTCAGCCTTCGACAACACGAGCGCGTCGCGCTCTTCGCGATGGACAGTGTCCACCCCATCTGACAACGTTGTCCAGGCTCTATGCTCGATGCCACATCCTCATATCACCCCATGGGCGATCCGGTCCCCGTGGACGAACAGGACAGGAATCTCCCATCGTGCCCGACATGGCCCGCCCCGCCCACCGCAGCAGCGGGAACCGTTACGGCAACCGTCCGACCATGAAGGACGTCGCCGCCCGCGCCGGTGTGGGCCTGAAGACCGTGTCCCGGGTGGTGAACGGGGAGCCGGGGGTGACCCCGGAGACCGAGCGCCGGGTCCAGGAGGCCATCGACGCGCTGGGCTTTCGCCGCAACGACAGCGCGCGGGTGCTCCGCAAGGGCCGCACCGCCAGTGTCGGGCTGGTCCTGGAGGATCTCGCGGACCCGTTCTACGGGCCGCTCAGCCGGGCCGTGGAGGAGGTGGCCCGCTCGCACGGCGCGCTGCTCATCAACGGGTCCAGCGCGGAGGACCCGGAACGGGAGCAGGAACTGGTGCTGGCCCTGTGCGCGCGGCGGGTGGACGGGCTGGTGGTGATCCCGGCCGGGGACGACCACCGGTATCTGGAGCCGGAGCTGAAGGCCGGGGTGGCCACGGTGTTCGTGGACCGGCCGGCCGGGCACGTCGACGCGGACGTGGTGCTGTGCGACAACTTCGGCGGCGCCCGGGACGGCGTCGCCCACCTCATCGCGCACGGCCACCGCAGGATCGGCTTCATCGGCGACATGCCCCGCATCCACACCGCCGCGGAGCGGCTGCGCGGCTACCGGGCCGCGATGGAGGACGCGGGCATACCCGTGAAGGACTCCTGGATGTCCCTGGGCGTCACCGACCCGGAGCGGGTGCGCCGGGCGGCCGAGGAGATGCTCGCGGACCGGGACCCGGTCACCGCGATCTTCACCGGCAACAACCGGGTGTCGGTCACGGTGGTCCGGGTGCTGGCCGGGCACACCCGGGGCGTCGCCCTGGTCGGCTTCGACGACATCGAGCTCGCCGACCTGCTGCGGCCGGGGCTCACCGTGGTCGCCCAGGACGCGGCGGCCCTGGGCCGGACCGCCGCGGAACGCCTGTTCGGCCAGTTGGACGGGGGCCTGCTCGTCCCCGAGCGCATCGAGCTGCCGACCCGTCTGATCACCCGGGGCTCGGGTGAGCTGCCGCCGGCGGACTGACCGGCGCGCGGGGCGTCAGCGGGCCGAAGCGGTCAGGTCCCCGCGCCGCGGTGCCGCGTAGCTCTCCAGGTCGGCGCGGGTCAGTCCGGTCAGGCGGGCGACCTCGCCGATGTCGAGGGCGCCGCAGTCCAGGCCGCGCAGCAGGTAGCCGCTGAGCGCCTTGGCGGTGGCGGGCTCGTCCATGATGTCGCCGCCGGCCTGGTTGACGTAGCGGGCGAGGCGGCCCGCGGCCTGTTCGAAGCCCTCGCGGTAGAAGGCGAAGACGGCCGCGTAACGGGTCGGGAGGTGGCCGGGGTGCATGTCCCAGCCCTGGTAGTAGGCGCGGGCCAGGGCGCGGCGGGTGAGTCCGTAGTGCAGCCGCCAGGCGTCGTGCACCTTGGCGGTGGGGCCGACCGGCAGCACGTTGGTGGAGCCGTCCGAGACCCGGACGCCGGTGCCCGCGGCGGCGACCTGCATGACCGCCTTGGCGTGGTCGGCGGCCGGGTGGTCACTGGCCTGGTGGGCGGCGGAGACGCCGAGGCAGGCGCTGTAGTCGAAGGTGCCGTAGTGCAGGCCGGTGGCGCGGCCCTCGGCGGCCTGGATCATGCGGGCGACCGTCGCGGTGCCGTCGACGGCGAGGACGGCCTGGCTGGTCTCGATCTGGATCTCGAAGCCGATCCGGCCGGGCGGCAGACCGCGCGCCGTCTCGAACGCCTCCAGCAGCCGCACCATCGCGGTGACCTGCTCCGGGTACGTCACCTTCGGCAGGGTGAGGACCAGCCCGTCGGGCAGTCCGCCGGCCTCCGTCAGACCGCTGAGGAAGATGTCGAGGGTGCGGATGCCCCGGTCGCGGACGGCGGCCTCCATGCACTTCATGCGGATGCCCAGGTACGGGGCGGCCGTGCCGCCCCCAGCGCACGCCTCGGCGATCAGGCGGGCGGCGCGGGCGGCGTCCTGGTCCTCGTCCCGGCCGTGGTAGCCGTCCTCGAAGTCGACCCGGAGGTCTTCGACCGGCTCGCGTTCCAGTTTGGCCCGCACCCGCGCGTACACCGGCTCGGCGAGGTCGTCCGGCAGGCCGAGGACGGCGGCGAAGGCGGCGGCGTCGGGGGCGTGTTCGTCGAGCGCGGCGAGGGCCGCGTCGCCCCAGGCGCGTACCGTGTCGGCGGCGAAGGCGTCGCCGGGGACGTAGACGGTGTGCACGGGCTGGCGGGTGCCGGGGTCTCCGGGGTAGCGGCGGGCCAGTTCCGCGTCGACCGGCGCGAGGGAGGCGCTGATCTCCTCGCCGACCGCGCCCGCGAGGCTCGTCGCCACCTTCTCCAGCTGACCACCCATGCAGCACCCTCCTCGTTTCCGCCCGCCAGAACTTCCGCTGTACGGAATCAGCAATCCGTAGAGCGAAGTTATCCGGCGATCTTCCCGCCGGTCAACACCGTCTTGCCCACCGGTCCATCCGGCACTCTCGGCATGTTCACGTCCATCTGGCACGGTCGTGGTGCCCACCGGCGTGCCCCTTCGGAAGGAGCTCCCGTGCCCAGTCCCGGCCGGTTCACCCGCCGTCTGAGTCTGAAGACCGCCCTGGCCACCACCGCCGCCCTGCCGCTCGCCAGTACAGCACCCGCCACCGCCGCGCCCCTGGAGCGCGACCCGGGCCGGCTGGAGGTCATGTCGTTCAACCTGCGTTTCGCGAGCGGCACCGAGCCGAACAGCTGGACCGTGCGCAGACCCGTGACCCGCGCGCTGCTGCGCCACGAGCGCCCGCACGTCATCGGTACCCAGGAGGGCCTGTACCAGCAGGTGCGGGACATCGAGGCCGACCTCGGCGCGGCCTACGACTGGATCGGCACCGGCCGCGCCGGCGGCAGCCGCGACGAGTTCATGGCCGTGTACTACGACACCCGCCGGCTCGCGCCGCTGGAGTACGACCACTTCTGGCTCTCCGACACGCCGGACGTGATCGGTTCGAACACCTGGGGCGGCGGTTCCATCCGCATGGTCACCTGGGTCCGCTTCAGCGATCTGGGCGACGGCGGCCGGGAGTTCTACTTCCTGAACACCCACCTGGACAACGCGAGCCAGAACGCACGCGCGCGTGCCGCCGCGCTCGTCGCGCAGCGCGTCGCCGCTCTCGACGGGTCGCTGCCGCTGGTGGTGACCGGGGACTTCAACGTGGCCGCGCACGGCAACCCGGTCTACGACACCATGCTGGGCGCCGGTCTCGTCGACTCCTGGGACGCGGCGGCCCGGCGCGGCGCGCTGTACGCCACGTTCCACGGCTACCAGCCGCTGACCCCGGGCGGCGACCGGATCGACTGGATCCTGGTCACCCCGGGCGTCACGGTGCACCGCGCGGACATCAACACCTTCGCGCGGGACGGTCAGTTCCCCAGTGACCATCTGCCGGTGCAGGCGTCACTGACGCTCGGCTGAGGGGTGCGGACGGCCAAGGCCCCCAGGACCGGGAAGCGGTCGTGGGGGCCTCGGCCGTCGTCGCGACGGGATCAGCCCTTGCGGGTCTTGATCTCGTCGGTGAGCTGCGGGACGACGTCGAACAGGTCGCCGACGACGCCGTAGTCGACCAGGTCGAAGATCGGGGCCTCGGCGTCCTTGTTGACCGCGACGATGGTCTTCGAGGTCTGCATGCCCGCCCGGTGCTGGATCGCGCCGGAGATGCCGGAGGCGATGTACAGCTGCGGCGACACGCTCTTGCCGGTCTGGCCGACCTGGTTGGTGTGCGGGTACCAGCCGGCGTCGACGGCGGCGCGGGAGGCGCCGACGGCCGCGCCGAGCGAGTCGGCCAGCGCCTCGATGATGGCGAAGTTCTCCGCGCCGTTGACACCGCGGCCGCCGGAGACCACGATCGCGGCCTCGGTCAGTTCGGGGCGGCCGGTCGACTCGCGCGGCGTGCGCGAGGTGACCTTGGTGCCGGTCGCGGCGGCGGAGAAGGACACCGACAGGGCCTCGACCGCGCCGGCGGCCGGGGCGGGCTCCACGGCGGCGCTGTTCGGCTTGACGGTGATCACCGGGGTGCCCTTGGCGACCCGGGACTTGGTGGTGAACGCGGCGGCGAACACCGACTGGGTGGCCACCGGGCCCTCGGCGCCGGACTCCAGGTCGATCGCGTCGGTGATGATGCCCGACCCCAGGCGCAGCGCCAGGCGGGCGGCGATCTCCTTGCCCTCGGCGGAGGACGGGACCAGCACGGCGGCCGGGGAGACCTGCTCGACGGCGGCCTGGAGGGCGTCCACCTTCGGGACCACCAGGTAGTCGGCGTACTCGGCGGCCTCACTGGTGAGGACCTTGACCGCGCCGTGCTCGGCGAGGGCGGCGGCGGTGTCGGCGGCGCCGTTGCCCAGCGCGACGGCGACCGGCTCGCCGACCCGGCGGGCCAGGGTGAGCAGCTCAAGGGTCGGCTTGCGGACGGCACCGTCCACGTGGTCGACGTAGACGAGAACTTCAGCCATGGGACTTCTTCTCTCCTGCTTGCGAGATGTGAGGGGCGGTCAGCGGTGCGCGGCTCAGATGAACTTCTGGCCCGCGAGGCTGTGTCAGACGAATTTCCGCTCCGCGAGGAAGGCGGCCAGCTGCTTGCCGCCCTCGCCCTCGTCCTTGACGATCGTGCCCGCGGTGCGCGCGGGGCGCTCGGCCGCCGACTCCACCACCGTGTAGGCGTTCTCCAGGCCGACCTCGTCCTCGTCGATGTCGAGGTCGGACAGGTCCCAGGACTCCACCGGCTTCTTCTTGGCCGCCATGATCCCCTTGAAGGACGGATAACGGGCCTCGCCGGACTGGTCGGTCACCGACACGACCGCCGGCAGGGACGCCTCCAGCTGCTCGGAGGCGGCGTCGCCGTCCCGGCGGCCCTTCACCGTGCCGTCCTCCACGGCGACCTCGGACAGCAGCGTCACCTGCGGCACACCCAGCCGCTCGGCGAGCAGCGCGGGCACCACACCCATCGTGCCGTCGGTGGAGGCCATACCGGAGATCACCAGGTCGTAGCCGGCCTTCTCGACCGCCTTGGCCAGCACCAGCGAGGTGCCGATGGCGTCGGTGCCGTGCAGGTCGTCGTCCTCGACGTGGATCGCCTTGTCCGCGCCCATCGACAGCGCCTTGCGCAGCGCGTCCTTGGCGTCCTCCGGGCCCACCGTCAAAACGGTGATCTCCACGTCGTCGTCCGAATTCTCGGAGATCTGGAGCGCCTGCTCGACCGCGTACTCGTCCAGCTCGGAGAGCAGACCGTCCACATCGTCACGGTCGACGGTCAGGTCATCGGCGAAGTGCCGGTCGCCGGTGGCGTCGGGCACGTACTTCACGGTGACAACGATCCTCAAGCTCACGCCGGCTCTCCTACTGCCTCGACATTTCCGTTGCTGCCTCTTGCAGGCAGCATAGGCGCCCCAAGCGGCCGATCCCGGCCGGGGCGACCTGCGCTCCGGCCGAAATATTACTCGTCAGTACACTCAGTTCGTGCCCGCTGAGCAAGCGCTTTGAACTGTGACCTTCGCAACGCAGCGTAACCGGAACCCGACGGCTGCGCAGCAGCGCCCGGAGGGCGGTCAGCCGCGCAGCCCGCCGAAGCGTCCCTGGTGGTAGACGAGGGGCCGGCCGGCGCCGGCGGGGTCGCCGAGGAGGACTTCGGCGAGCACGATGCGGTGGTCGCCGGCCGGCACGCGGCCGGCGACGCGGCACACCAGCCAGGCCAGTACGCCGTCCAGTACGGGCACGCCCTCGGGGCCGGTGTGCCAGGCGGTGGGCGGGCCGAAGCGGTCGGCGCCGCTGCGGGCGAAGGTGGCGGCCAGCTCCTGCTGGTGCTCGCCGAGTATGTGCACCCCGACATGGTCGGCCTCGGCGATCACCGGCCAGCTCGAGGAACCGGTGCCGACGCCGAAGGAGAGCAGCGGCGGCTCGGCGGAGACCGAGGTGAGGGAGGTGGCGGTGAAACCGACCGGACCGGACGGGCCGCTCGCGGTGATCACGGCGACGCCCGCCGCGTGCCGCCGGAAGACGGACCGCAGCAGACCGGGGGTGTCGGATCGGAGGCGGGCCAGGTCGGGTGTGGCCGTCATGCGTATGTCCTTCTGCGCCGCGCCCCGGCCGGCCGGGGAGTGGCCGGAGGCTCAAGTGTCAGGCTGACGATAGAGGGTGCGCACCGTCAAGCGGGTGTTCCGGAATGCGGAACCCATGCCGCCGGGGCGGTGCGGGCAGCCGTCACACGGCCTCCCCCAGCGCGGCGATCACGTCCGCCTTGCGCGGCTGCCCGGCGGCCCGCCGCACCACACGTCCGGCGGCGTCCAGCACCAGCACGGTCGGCGTGCCGACGATGTCCAGGGCGCGCACCAGCTCCAGCCGGGCCTCGGCGTCGATCTCGACATGGGCGACGCCCGGGACCAGTGCGGCCACCTCGGCCAGCACCCGGCGGGTGGCCCGGCAGGGAGCGCAGAAGGCACTGGAGAACTGCACCAACGTGGCCCGTACACCCAGTTCCGCGCCCAGTTCGGCGGCGGCCAGCCGCTCGCCCTCGCTCCGCCCGCGCACCCGCACGCTCCCGCCTCGATCGGAATCTCCCGCCGGTGCAGCGCCCGGGGGACGGTGAAAGATTCCCGCCGTCCCGCCCTACCGGGGGGACGTGATGAGAATCTCGCCCTGTGTGGGCACCAGGGCTGGTACACCGGTCGTTCTTCGGGCACGATCTGCGACAAGCCGTAAACCTACGGCTGCGTAAGTTCTTGACTGGGAGTCCCCTTCCCAGGCGAAGCAGGAAGGGTCCGCGCCGCCCATGGCAGAACTCGTCTACCGTCCGGTCATCGGTCTCGCCCGCACCCTGTTCAAGGTGTGGGACCTCAAGATCGACTGCCAGGGTTCGGAGAACATCCCGCGCTCGGGCGGCGCCGTGCTGGTCAGCAACCACATCAGCTACCTGGACTTCATCTTCGACGGCCTCGCGGCGCTGCCGCAGAAGCGGCTGGTGCGCTTCATGGCGAAGGAGTCGGTCTTCCGGCACCGGATCTCCGGCCCGCTGATGCGCGGGATGAAGCACATCCCGGTCGACCGCAAGCAGGGCGAGGCGGCGTACGCGCACGCGCTGGACTCGCTGCGCTCCGGTGAGATCATCGGGGTCTTCCCGGAGGCGACGATCTCCGAGTCGTTCACGCTGAAGAGCTTCAAGTCGGGTGCGGCGCGGCTGGCGCAGGAGGCGGGCGTCCCGCTGGTGCCGATGGCACTGTGGGGCACGCAGCGGCTGTGGACCAAGGGCCACCCGCGCAACTTCAAGCGCAGCCACACCCCGATCACCATCCGGGTCGGCGAGGCGATTGAGGCCCCGCGCGAGCAGTACGCGGGCGCGATCACCCGCCGGCTGCGCGACCGGGTGCACGAGCTGCTCGAAGCCGCGCAGCGCGCCTACCCGGTGCGCCCGAAGGGCCCGGACGACACCTGGTGGATGCCGGCCCACCTCGGCGGCACGGCTCCGACGCCGGAGCAGGTCCGCGCGGCCGAGGCGCACTGACCGCCCGTCTCAGAGGGCGGCCGGCAGGATCCGCCACAGGTGCGGCCGGTCGGTGGCGGTGCGCAGGGCCTTCAGCACGGCCGGGTGCGGGGCGGCGTACAGGACCGGGTGGTCGGCCTCCCCCGCCTCGGGATCGGGAGTGAAGGCCAGCCGTTCCCCGTCGAGGGAGAACCGGGCGTCGACACCGGGTTTGTTGCCGCGCGGGTCCTGCCGGTGCCAGCCGCCGTTGAACCGTACGGCGATCAGCCCGTGCACCACGTGACCGCTCCCGTCGTCGTGCCGCAGCCGCTGGTAGCACAGCGCGGCCGGGATGTCCTCGGCCCGCAGCAGCGCGGCCAGCGCGTGCGCCTTGGCGTAGCAGATGCCGGTGCGCCGCTCCAGTACGTCGGAGGCGCGCCAGGTGACGCGCAGGTCACCTGAGTCCTGGGAGTGCGGGACGGTGTCGCGGACGAACTCGAACGCGAGCCGCGCATAGGCATACGAGTCCTCCGCGTCCCTGGCGAGGCGCCCGGCCGTCTCGCGGACCAGCGGGTGCTCGTGGTCGATGACCTCGTCGGCGGCCAGATAGGCGGACAGGTCAGGGGTTTCCTGGATCGGCTCCATGCCCGCAGAGCATAGGAAAGCGATCACCCGAGGTCAATACATTTTCGAGTGACCGCATACCTATGCATAGAGCCTCACGCCGTGGTCAGCGGGCCGTCTCCTCCTTGAGGGCCGCCACGAACGTGTCCACGTCGTCCTCGGTGGTGTCGAAGGCGCACATCCAGCGGACCTCGCCGGCCGCCTCGTCCCAGAAGTAGAAGCGGAACCGCTTCTGGAGGCGCTCGGTCACGTCGTGCGGCAGCCGGGCGAAGACGGCGTTGGCCTGCACGGGGTAGCGGATCTCGACGCCGTGCACGGCCCGCACGCCCTCGGCCAGCCGCTGGGCCATCTCGTTGGCGTGCCGGGCGTTGCGCAGCCACAGGTCCTTGGCGAGCAGCGCCTCCAGCTGCACCGAGATGAAGCGCATCTTGGAGGCGAGCTGCATGGACAGCTTGCGCAGGTGCTTCATGTGCCGCACGGCGTCCTGGTTGATGACGACGACGGCCTCGCCGAACAGGGCGCCGTTCTTGGTGCCGCCCAGCGAGAGCAGATCGACGCCGGCCGCGTTGGTGAAGGTCCGCATGGGGACGTCCAGGGCGGCGGCGGCGTTGGCCATCCGGGAGCCGTCCAGGTGCACGGTCATGCCGTGGGCGTGCGCGTGCGCGCAGATCGCGCGGATCTCGTCGGGCGTGTAGAGGGTGCCGAGTTCGGTGCTCTGGGTGATCGAGACGGCCTGCGGCATCGCGCGGTGCTCGTCGTCCCAGCCGTATGCCTGCCGGTCGATCAGCTCGGGGGTGAGCTTGCCGTCCGGGGTGGGCACGGTGAGCAGCTTGATGCCGGCCATCCGCTCCGGGGCGCCGCCCTCGTCGGTGTTGATGTGCGCGCTCTCCGCGCAGATCACCGACCCCCAGCGGTCGGTGACCGCCTGGAGCGCGACGACGTTGGCGCCGGTGCCGTTGAAGACCGGGAACGCCTCGGCGGTGGGCCCGAAGTGGCTCCGGATCACGCTCTGGAGGTTGTCCGTGTAGTCGTCCTCGCCGTACGCCACCTGGTGGCCGCCGTTGGCCAGGGCCAGGGCGGCGAGTATCTCCGGGTGCGCCCCGGCGTAGTTGTCGCTGGCGAATCCGCGGACCTCGGGGTCGTGATGGCGACGCGCGTCGGTTCTCGGCGGGTTCACGGCTTCTCGGTCAGCCACAGACGGTTTCCGTTCACTTCCGCGGCGGGCTGCTCCCAGACTCCGGCGACCGCCTCGGCCAGGTCCTTGACGTCCGTGAAGCCCGCGAACTTCGCGTTGGGGCGCTCGGCGCGCATCGCGTCGTGCACCAACGCCTTCACCACCAGGATCGCAGCCGCGGAGGTCGGCCCCTGCTCGCCCCCCGCCTTGCGGAAGTAGTCCGCCATGGCCAGCGTCCACGCCTCGGCGGCGGCCTTGGCGGCGGAGTAGGCCGCGTTGCCGGCGGTCGGCTGCGAGGCGCCCGCGGCGCTGATCAGGACGTAGCGGCCGCGGTCGCTGCGCTGGAGGGCCTCGTGGAAGGCGAGGGAGGTGTGCTGGACGGTGCGGATCAGCAGCTTCTCCAGGAGGTCCCAGTCGTCCAGGTCGGTCTTGGTGAAGGTCTGGCTGCCGCGCCAGCCGCCGACGAGGTGGACCAGGCCGTCGACCCGGCCGAAGTCCTGCTCGATCCGGTCGGCCCAGGCGCGGGCGGCGGCCAGGTCCAGCAGGTCGACGGTCTCGCCGGTGACGGTGGCGCCGCCGTGCGCGTAGCGGGCCGCGTCCACCGCCTCCGCCAGTTTCGCCGGGTCGTGGTCCGAGCCGACCACCGTCGCCCCGGCCTCGGCGAGCCGCAGCAGCGCGGCCCGTCCGGCGGGGCCGCCCGCGCCGGCCACCGCCACCACCGCGCCGTCGAGCGCCCCGTTCCCCTTGGCCGCCGTGCTGCTGGACCCCATGGTCCTCGCCTCCCGAGCCTTGTTCCCGATGTCGGTGCCGTCGCTCACGCGGCGGCCCGCTCGGCACCGTCCGCCGTGATGCCCTTGGTCGAGGCGATCACGTGCTTCAGTTTCTTGGACAGTGCCTCGTAGAACATGCTCAGCGGAAACTCGTCCGGAAGCACGTCGTCGACGAGCTTGCGCGGCGGCAGGGTCAGGTCGAGGGCGTCCGGGCCCTTGGCCCACTTGGAGCCGGGGTGCGGGGCGAGGTAGGTGGCGACGAGTTCGTAGCCGGCGAACCAGTGCACGAGCTTGGGGCGGTCGATGCCGTCGCGGTAGAGGGTCTCGATCTCGGCGCACAGCCGGTTGGTGACCTCGGGGGCCCGCTCCCAGTCGACCGAGAGCCGGTTGTCGGTCCAGCGGACCACGTCGTGCCGGTGCAGGTAGGCGAAGAGCAGCTGGCCGCCGAGACCGTCGTAGTTGCGGACCCGTTCGCCGGTGACCGGGAAGCGGAACATGCGGTCGAAGAGCACCGCGACCTGCACGTCCCGGGCCTGCGGGACGCCCTCGCCGGCGAGTTTCACCGCCTCCTTGAAGGCGGTGAGGTCGCAGCGCAGCTCCTCCAGGCCGTACATCCAGAACGGCTGCCGCTGCTTGATCATGAACGGGTCGAACGGCAGGTCGCCGTGGCTGTGGGTGCGGTCGTGGACCATGTCCCACAGCACGAACGCCGCTTCGCAGCGCCGCTGGTCGTGGACGAGGGCGGCCACCTCCGCGGGCAGTTCCAGGCCCAGCACGTCGACGGCGGCGGCGGTGACCCGGCGGAAGCGGGCGGCCTCCCGGTCACAGAAGATGCCGCCCCAGGTGAACCGCTCGGGGGCCTCGCGCACCGCGATGGTCTCCGGGAACAGGACGGCGGAGTTGGTGTCGTAGCCGGAGGTGAAGTCCTCGAAGGTGATGCCGCAGAACAGCGGGTTGTCGTAGCGGGTGCGCTCCAGTTCGGCCAGCCAGTCGGGCCAGACCATGCGCAGCACGACCGCTTCGAGGTTGCGGTCCGGGTTGCCGTTCTGCGTGTACATCGGGAAGACCACCAGGTGCTGGAGGCCGTCGGCGCGCTGCGCGGCGGGCTGGAAGGCCAGCAGCGAGTCCAGGAAGTCCGGCACCGCGAAGCCGCCGTCCGCCCACCGCTCCAGGTCGCTCACCAGGGCCTCGTGGTACGCGCGGTCGTGCGGCAGCAGCGGGGACAGCTCCCGTACGGCGTCGGCGACCTGCCGTACGGCGGCCTCGGCGGCACCGCGCGCCGGGGCGCCCTCGGCGCCGAGGTCGATCGAGCCGTCCTTGGACTGCCAGGGCCGGACGCGCTCCACGGCATCCTTGAGCACGGGCCACGCCGGTTGCTCCACCACCCTGTCCGCCGGAGGAAGCCCGTCCTCCGTCGCCGCCTGCACAAGAATTTCCGTCATGTTCCATCCTCCACGGGAGAACCTCGCGTAAGGACACCGTATGCAAAGAGGGTTTCCCGCAGCAAGAGAAACCTCGGGAAATTATCCTGCCCTACCCCGGGCTTCACCGCATTTTTTCCTGTGGGTCACCGGGGAGGGCCTGGGTCGGGAGGGGCCGGTTAGGCTGCGGCCGTGAACTTCCTCACCATCGGTCACCGCGGTGTCATGGGCGTCGAGCCCGAGAACACCCTGCGTTCCTTCACCGCCGCCGAGCAGGCCGGGCTAGACATGATCGAACTCGATCTGCACCTGAGCAAGGACGGCGCCCTCGTCGTCATGCACGACACGGACGTGGACCGCACGACCGACGGCACCGGTCCGATCGCCGCGAAGACGCTCGCCGAACTGCGCGCGCTCGACGCGGGGCGCGAGGAGCGGGTGCCGGTGTTCGAAGAGGTGCTCGACGCCGTGTCGCTGCCGTTGCAGGCGGAGATCAAGGACGTGGCGGCGGCCCGGGCGCTGGCCGGGGTGATCACCGAGCGGGAATTGACCGGACGGGTGGAGGTGTCCTCGTTCCACGACGAGGCGGTCGCCGAGACCACCCGGCTGGTGCCGGGGGTACGGACCGCCCTCATCGCCGGCCGGTACGGCACCGACATCGTGGAGCGCGCCGTCGAGGCCGGCGCGGCGACCGTCTGTCTCAACATCCGCCGGCTCACCCTGGAGACCGTGGAGCTGGCCCGCGAGGCGAACCTGCGGATCATCGGCTGGGTGGTCAACACCCAGGAGCAGCTGCGCCTGGCGCGGGCCTTCGGGCTCGACGGCGTGACGACCGACTACCCGGAGATCAAGCGGACCGGCCGCTTCACCGCATAGCCCCTCAGACCAGTTCCTTGACCAGCAGTTCGAAGGCGAGGTCGGCGCGGAGCGGGACGCCGAAGCGCTCGTCGCCGTAGGGGAACGGACTGGTGCGGCCGGTACGGCGGTAGCCGCGCCGCTCGTACCAGGCGATGAGGTCCTCGCGCGCGGTGATCACGGTCATGTGCATCTCGGGCACGCCCCACTCGGTGCGCACCTGCCGCTCCGCCTCGGCGATGACCGCCTTGCCGAGGCCGGCGCCCTGGAGGCCGGGGCGGACGGCGAACATCCCGAAGTAGGCGTGGCCGTCCCGGCGCTCCAGCTGGCAGCAGGCGACCGTCTCGCCGTCCCGCTGGACCGTCAGCAGCCGGCTGCCGGGCGTCTCGATGACCGTCCGCACCCCTTCGGGGTCCGTGCGCTGCCCTTCGAGGAGGTGGGCCTCGGTGGTCCAACCGGTCCGGCTGCTGTCGCCCCGGTACGCCGACTCGATCAGCGCGACGAGCGCGTCGACGTCGGCGGCGGTGGCGTCCCGGAAGGTCAGGTCGGTGGCGAGGGGCTGGACGGTGTCCATGTGCGGCATCTCCGGTTCGGTGCGGGCGCGGCGCGGGCACCGAAGAGCGTAACGCCGGGGCGTTAGGCTCCGGACGCATGGTGCATGTACTCAGCAGTCGTATCCTGCTCCGTCCCGTCGACCCCGACCGGTCCCGTGCCTTCTACGGCGAGCGACTCGGTCTCGCCGTGCACCGCGAGTTCGGCACCGGTCCGGAGCGCGGCACCGTCTACTTCCTCGGCGGCGGCTTCCTGGAGGTCTCCGGCCGGGCCGAGGCACCGGCCGCGCCGGGGCTCAGTATCTGGATGCAGGTGGCGGACGCGGCGGCGGCCCGCGCCGAGCTGCGGGCCAAGGGCGTGCCGATCGTGCGGGAGCCGGTGCGCGAGCCGTGGGGGCTGGTGGAGATGTGGCTCCAGGACCCGGACGGCACGCGGATCGTCCTGGTGGAGATCCCCGACGACCATCCGCTGCGGTACCGGCCGGGTATCTGAGGCCCCCTTCCCCGGCCCCGGGCCCCGGACCGGGTGACCGGCAGGTCCCCCGACAGGGGATCAGACGCGCGGCACTCCCAGCCGCCCCTCCAGCTGGACCAGGAGTTCGCCGAGCAGCCCGGTCAACGTGTCGCGCTCGGGTGTGCCGAGGCCGGACAGCGCGGCGGTCTCGTAGGCGAGCTGCTCGGGGAGGATGCCGTCCACCGTGTCGCGTCCGGCGTCGGTGAGGCGGACGTGGGCGACCCGGCGGTCCCGGGTGTCGCCGCGGCGTTCGACCAGGCCGCGCTCGGAGAGCTGCTTGAGGCGCTTGGTGACGGCGGCGCCGGAGGAGAAGGTCTCGCGGGCCAGTTCCCCGGGGGTCAGTTCGTGCCCGGTGCGGCGCAACGCGCCGAGCAGGTCGAACTCGGCCCGGCTGAGACCGGCCCGGCGCAGCGGCGCGTCCTCCGCCTGCTGGAGCAGGGCGGCGCAGCGGTTGATGCGGCCGATGATCTCCATCGGGCCGGTGTCCAGGTCGGGATGGACGGCCCGCCACTGCCGGACGACCCCGGCGACGGTGTCGCCCCGCGCCGGCCCCGTCGGGTCGTCCTTGGCCGCCGAGGGCCGGTCGGTTGCCGTCATGGCTTCGCGTCCTCCGTGGTGGTGCCCGAGTCCTGGTCGGCGCCGGCCGGGCGGCGGCGCACCGTAGCGGCGAGGGTACGGTGTCCGGCCTGCTCGGCCAGCACGACCCTCTCCTGCGGCAGGGCCCGCTGCCACCACTCGCCGGCCGCGGCGTCGGCGGTGGCCCGCAGGTCGGTCAGGGCGGCGGACAGGGCGCGCCGGGCGGCCTCCAGGGCGGCGGGGCCGGGGCGCGGTTCGGCCAGCAGCCGGGCGGCGTGCTCGCGGGCCCGGTCGGCGGCGGTGACGGCCGCCTCGACCCGGGAGCCGGCTCGCCGGTTGGTGACGGCGACCGCGGCCAGGAAACCGACCACCGCGCCGACCACGGTGTCCAGCACCCGCTCGGTGATCAGCTCCCCGGGGTCCTGGTAGCGGGCGAACTCGGTGATGAGCAGTGCCATCGGGGTGACGCAGACGCTGCCGAGCCAGTAGTTGCGGCTGATGAACGCCTCGGCGCCGAAGCCGCAGGCGAGGCAGAACACGACGAGGAACGCCTGGTGCAGGTGGGCGACCGGGGCGACGACGGCGAACACCAGCACCCCGGCGAGGTTGCCGACCACGCGCTGGACGGTGCGGCTCCAGGTGAGAGTCAGGTTGGCCTGGTAGAGCGCGGCGGCGGTGACCAGGGCCCAGTACGGACGGCCGACGCCGAGCGCGAGGGAGGCCCAGCCGGCCAGCGCGCAGCCGAGCGCGGTGCGGGCGCCGATGGGCAGCAGCGGGCCGAGCCGGTGCCACAGCGAGCTGGGGCGGGCGGCGAGTTCGGTCTCGACGCCGAGCAGTTCCCCGGTGTCGGCGCCGTGGTCCCCGGTGCGCGGGACCCGCCCGGTGCCGCGCAGGTCGCGGGCCCAGTCGCGGAGCCGGCGCGGGTCGGCGTCGGCGGGCGCGGCGAGCGCGACCTCGGCGCGGACCAGGAGGCGTTCCAGGGCCCGCCGGGTGGCGGCGCGGGCGCCGGTGGCCGGCACCGCGAGCAGCGTCTGCCAGGCGGCCTGGACGGCGGCGTACCCGGCGGCGCGGGCACCCGCGTGGCCGTCGCCGGTGCCGTGGGTGTCGGCGTATCCGGCGGCGGCGTTGAGGGCGGCGGCGGTGGCGCGGCGCTCGGGGCCGTGCGGCCGGACCAGGCCGGGCGCCATGCAGACGATCCAGGCCCAGGCGGCCGCGGCGAGGGCGAGTCCGAGGTGGCCGGGGAGCTGCCCGAGGGTCCCCGGCACGAACAGGGCGGCCGAGCTGATGAAGGAGAGGACGACGTTGCCCGGCGGGCCGACCCGGGTGGCGTCGCACAGCGTCTTCTGTACGGCGGCCAGCAGGGCGCCGACGGCGACCAGGACGACGGCGTTGCCGGTGAGCGACGCGGCGGTCAGCGCGACGGCGAGGCCGCCGACCATGCCGAGGATCACCCAGAGCAGGGTGCGGGCGCGGGCGGCGTAGGGCCGGTTGTGGGCGTACAGCGCGCACATCGACCCGGCCATCGTGTACATGGCCAGGTCGAGCCGGCCGAGCGCCAGCAGGGTGAGGTTGGGCGGGGCGAGCGAGGCGACGGAGCTGAGCGCGGGCTTGAACCAGATGTCGGAGGGGCGGCGCGGCCGCAGCACGCCGGCCAGGGGGAGGCGGCGGGCGCGGGGGGTGCCGGGGGTGGGGGTCGCACTGCTCATGAAATGAGCTTAACAGGTGTTTTACCTGTAAACGATGCGTGGCTTCTCACGCCGCACTCCGGGAATGCCCCCGGGACGCCCCTTTGCGCTCGCGTGCGCGCCGCGTGCACCGGGCATCCCTTGACCGACCGCCGAGCTCAGAGCGAGGGAGGGGCGCGTGCTCATACCGGTGTCCTCCGGCTGGCTGCTGGTCGCGCTGTGCGCGGCGACCGGCGCCTACTGCCTGCTGCGGATGCGCAGCGACGTCGAGGAGCAGCGCCGCGCCGCGGGCGGTGAGGCCCTCATGGGTTTCGGCATGGCCGCGATGGCCGTGCCGGCGGCCGTGTTCACCCCGCCGGGCTGGGCCTGGCCGCTGTACGCGGCGGTGTTCGGCTCGGCCGGGCTGCGCGCCCTGTGGGCCGCCCGGCGCAGCCGCCACCATCTGCACCATCTGGTCGGCGCCGGGGCGATGGTCTACATGTCGCTGGTGATGGCCGCCGCCCCCGGCCACGGTCACGGCCACGGCGGTTCCGGCGTCCCGCTGCTCACCGGCGCCCTGCTGCTCTACTTCGCCGGGTACGTGCTGACGGCCGGGGCGCGCCTGGTGCCGGTACCCGCGCTGGCCGGCCCCTCGACCGGTCCCTCGGCCGGCACCACGTCCGGCACCACGTCCGGCCCCGAGGCCCGCACCGCGGCCCGCGCTTCGGCCGGCGGCTGGGGCGACCGGCCGGAAGTGGCCCGCGCCTGCCGGCTGTCGATGGGCATCGGGATGCTGGCGATGCTGCTGACCATGTGAGGGACGGCGGCCGCCCGGCGCGGGTCCCGACACCGGGATTGGCCTCGATGCCGCCGGGTCGGCGAGGATCGCAGGATGCAGACGCCGCCCCTCGACTCCCCGCCCCGTCCGCCGCGCACCCGTACCGCGCTCGGTGCCGCCTGGATCCTGGCGCTGTGCTCGGCGCTGCTGCTCGTCCTGGTCGCCGCCGAGTGGCGCCCGCTGATGAGCCTGGACGGCGCCGTCTCCCGCACCACGCACCGCTGGGCGGTCGAGGAGGCCGGTGTCACCCGCGTCTTGCGGGTGCTGACCGACTGGGTGTGGGACCCGTGGACGATGCGGCTGCTGTGCGCGGTGGCGGTGCTGTGGCTGGGGTTGCGGCGCGGGGCCTGGTGGACGGCGGTGTGGCTGGCGGCGACCTGCGCGCTGACCGCGCTGGTGCAGCAGGTGCTGAAGGCCGCGGTGGGCCGGGCCCGCCCGGTCTGGCCGGATCCGGTGGACAGCGCGCACTACGCGGCGTTCCCCTCCGGCCACGCCATGACCGCCACGGTCGTGTGCGGCCTGCTGCTGTGGCTGCTGCACCACTGCGCCGCCGCCCGCGCCGTCCGGTCGGCCGCGCTGGTGGTGGCCGTGGTCTCGGTGGCCGGCGTCGGTCCGACCCGCGTCTGGCTGGGCGTCCACTGGGCCACGGACGTCGTCGCCGGCTGGCTGATGGGCGCGCTGGCGGTGTGCCTGGCGGTGACGGCGCATCACCACTGGGGTCCGGCCCGGGAAGCGGGGGCCGCGCCCCGGCGGGCTCCCGCCTCGTAGGATCCCGGGCATGACCGCCGTACTCTTCGACTTCTCCGGCACCCTCTTCCGCATCGAGTCCTGCGAGG
Source organism: Streptomyces sp. JW3 (assembly GCF_052216785.1). NCBI lineage: Bacteria > Bacillati > Actinomycetota > Actinomycetes > Kitasatosporales > Streptomycetaceae > Streptomyces > Streptomyces sp. JW3. The sequence continues at coordinate 32,631 of NZ_JBQOUX010000034.1, forward strand.
CGTGGCTGCGCACGGTGCTCGCCGAGGCTCAGGTCCCGCTGTCCGAGGCGGAGTTGGCGCGTACGGCGCGGGCGCTGGCGGAGGCGGGCGCGCAGCCGGGCGGGGCGGCCCCGCTGGTGGTGCCGGAGGAACTGGTGGGAGTGTGGGAGGTCCGCGACCAGACTCCCGAACTGCACCGCGCGGCGTACACCGGGCTGTCCCGCCGGGTGCCGCTGCCCGTGCCGGAACTCCACGACGCGCTGTACGAACGGCACATGACCCCGGCCGCGTGGCGTCCCTATCCGGACGCAGCCGAGGTGCTGCGCGTCCTGAAGGAGCGCGGGATCGCGGTCGGCGTGGTCAGCAACATCGGCTGGGACCCGCGCCCGGTCTTCCGCGAGCACGGACTCGACCCGTACGTGGACACCTACGTCCTGTCCTACCGGCACGGTGTCCGCAAGCCCGATCCGCGGCTGTTCGCCACGGCCTGCGCCCGGCTGGGCGCCGATCCGGCCCGGACCCTGATGGTCGGCGACGACCGCCGGGCGGACGGCGGCGCCGCGGCCCTGGGCTGCGCGGTGCACTTCGTCGACCATCTCCCGGTCACCGAGCGGCCGGACGGCCTGCGGCCGGTACTGGACCTGGTGGGCCGGTCCGCGGACCGAACATAGCCCGAGGCAACCGATACCGCGGAAAACCGCCCGCCTCGGGCGATCCCCCGCGTCGCCCGAGGCGGGCGGCAGCCGGACGCGTCCACGACGGAGCGGGTCCGGCCGTACTGAGTATAGTTGGCCGGCAGCCAGTCAACACAGGAGTCGCGACATGTCCCCGCGCAGCGCCTCGGTCAACGAAGAACTGCGCCGGCGATCCCAGGAGCGGCTGCTCCAGGCGGCCGTGGAGCTGGTCGGCGAACGCGGTTACGACGCCACCACGTTGGGGGACATCGCCGACCGGGCCGGCGCGGCGCGGGGGCTCATCTCGTACTACTTCCCCGGCAAGCGCCGGCTCGTGCAGTCGGCCGTGCACCGGCTGCTGCACCGCACGCTGGAGGAGGCGCTGGAGCGGGAGCCGTACCGGGCCGGCGCCGACGGGCCGGAGCGGCTGGCGCGGGCCATCGACGCGATCCTGGGTCTGGCCCGGGACCGGCAGGTGCTGATGCGCCAGCACATGGCGGGTTTGCTGCACGCCGAGGGCTTCGTGCCCTGCCCCGAGCAGCGGCGGCTGGCCGAACTGCTGCGGGACACCGTCGCCCGGCACGGCTCGGGCGACGTCGACCGGGACTATCCGGTGCTGCGGGCCCTGCTGATGGGCGCGGTGTACGCCGCCCTGCTGCCGGGGGCGCCGATGCCGGTCCCGGTCCTGCGCGCCGAACTGTTCGCGCGCTACGGGCTGGCCTGGGACCTGGGGGTCCCGCCGGACGCCGAGGCGCCCGACGGGACGTGCGACACGGGTCTGTCGCGTTTCTTCGCCACCGGGGCCGAGGATCAGTCGAAGTAGTCCGGCTGCGTCTGGACGTTCAGCTCGTCCAGCCGGACCCGCTTGGCCGGGTCCGTGCGCCGGTCGCTGAGCTTGAGCACGTCGAAGCCCTTGGCGATGTCGTTGGAGTAGACGTAGCCGTTGTAGTAGTACGCCGACCAGGAGCCGCCGGTGACCATCGTCTCGGTGGACAGCGGGCCGCGCTCGAAGTAGGCGATCTCCTTCGGCTTGGCGGAGTCGGTGAAGTCCCAGACGGAGACGCCGCCCTGGTACCAGGCCTGGACCATGAGGTCCTTGCCCTTGACCGGGATCAGCGAGCCGTTGTGGGCGACGCAGTTCTCCGTGTCGGCCTGGTGGCGCGGGATCTTGTAGTAGCTGCGGAAGACCAGCTTGCTCTTCTCGCCCTTGCCGACGATGTCGTAGATGCCGTCGGCACCGCGGTCGGGGCCGATCTCCGCGTTGCAGGTGGCCGCGCCGCCGCCGCCCAGCTCGTCGGTGAAGACGACCTTCTTGGCGGTCTGGTTGAAGGTCGCCGAGTGCCAGAACGCGAAGTTGACGTTGTCCTGGACCCGGTCGATGACCTTCGGGTGCTCCGGGTCCTTGATGGAGAACAGGATGCCGTCGCCCATGCAGGCGCCCGCCGCGAGGTCCTTGGAGGGCAGCACGGTGATGTCGTGGCAGCCGGTGGTCTTGGAGACGCCGGGGTTGGTGGGCGCGCCCGGGTTGCCGCCGCCGTCGGGGCCCTCACCGGGGAACAGCACCGGGAAGCCCACGACCGCCGCCTTCTCGGGGGCAGCGCGCGGCACCTTGATGACCGAGATGCCGTCGTGCGGCGGCTGGCAGTCCGGGTAGGACGCGCTCGGCGAGTACGAGGAGACGTAGATGTAGACGTTGCGGCGCTCGGGCACGATGGTGTGGGTGTGCGAGCCGCAGGCGGTCTCGACGGCGGCGACGTACTTCGGGTTGCGCACGTCGCTGATGTCGAAGACCTTCATGCCCTCCCAGGAGGACTTCTCGGTCACCGGCTGGGTGGTGCTGTTGCAACTGTCGTCGCTGCGCGAGGAGTCGGTCGACAGGAACAGCAGGTCGCCGGAGACGGAGATGTCGTTCTGCGAGCCGGGGCAGAGCACCTGGGCGACGGTCTTCGGCTGCTTCGGGTTGCTGATGTCGAAGACGCGAAAGCCGTCGTAGTTGCCCGCGAAGGCGTACTTCCCCTGGAAGGCCAGGTCCGAGTTGGTGCCCGGCAGCACGTCCTTGGGGATGTTGACGAGGTGCTCGAGGTTGGCCGAGTGGACGATCTCGTCCTGGCCGGGTATCTCACCGCTCGCGATGGCCTCGGTCGCCTCGGCCCGCGCGCTCTTGGAGACCTCCTCGGTGGCGGCCGGTTTGTCCCCGGGGTCGGGGGTCGCCGTCGCCGGTGCCGCGGTGAGCAGCGCGGCCAGCAGCCCGGCGGCTGCGGTGGCAACTCCCAGGTGTCTGCGCCGGGTTCTCGGGTCGTTCAACAGGATCACTGCTTCCTCCCTGGTTCCGTTCGCGTGGGAACGGTGTACGCACCCCGCAGTATCGTCTTCGCCATGCTCATACCAACAGGGGGCAACAGACTCGTAATGAAGTTTTCTGATCACTGGCGTGCACAGGCGTGCTAGGACGGTCACGACACTCACGAGGTGTCCCCTGCCCCGGCTGCCACAGGAGGTCGTTGTGCCCTTCCGTCCCGCGTCCCGTGCCTCGCTCGTCACGGTCTCGCTGACCGCCCTGGCCGTGCTCGGGCTCGGGGCCTGCGACTCCGGCGGCTCCGGTACGGACACCGGCGCGGCGGCCTCCTCCGGCCCCTCGGTGATCGCGCCCGGCGAACCGGGCGGGGCCAACCGCACGCTGTCCGCCCAGGACGCCGAGGAGCAGCGCGCCGACGACGACTCGCCCAACTCGGCCGACGTCGACTACGCGCGGATGATGATCCAGCACCACGCCCAGGCCCTGACGATGACCGACCTCGTGCCCGCGCGCGCCGCGTCGCGGAAGCTGAAGCGCCTGGCCGAACGGATCGCCGCGGCCCAGGAGCCGGAGATCGACACCATGCGGGGCTGGCTGACGGAGCACGGCGCGAAGGCGACCGAGAGCGGCGGCGCGCACGACCACGCCGCGATGCCGGGGATGGCCACCGAGGCGCAGCTGAAGAACCTGCGGGCGGCGCGGGGCAAGGCGTTCGACCAGCTCTTCCTGACGCTGATGATCACCCATCACCAGGGGGCGATCACCATGGCGACGGACGTGAAGGCGCAGGGCAACAACGTGCGGATCGAGGAGATGGCCGACGACGTGGTCGCGCAGCAGACCAGCGAGATCGCGCGGATGCGGGAGATGCTCTGACGGACCGGGGCGCGGGTCAGCGGCGGGCCCGGCGCGGGGCCAGCAGGCCGGCGTCCCGGGCCTGTCCGATCAGCCGCAGCGAGCCGCGCCGGCTGCACCCGGTCGCGGCCATCACCGCCAGGACCGGGTCGCCGCCGCGCTCCTGAGCGGCCCGGTACTCGCGCGCCACCAGCCGCTGCCCCTCCGGGCCGCGCGGGTGGCCGGGCCGGGCGTGCCGTACGGCGGACGGGGTGCCGTCCGCACGGCCCGCGCCGCACGCCTCGGCGAGGGGGTCCTCCAGCCACTCGCCTAGCGCCGGCAGATCGTCCAGGCAGAGCGCGGGCCGGGCCTGTACGTCCTCCAGGCAGACGCCCTCCGCCGACACCACCGCGAGGGCCTCGATCCGGGCGCCGTCGGCGAACACCAGCCGGACGTCGTACCAGGAGGCGGTGGCACCGTCCTCGCACACGTTCCACGCGTGCCGCACGGAGACCTCGCCGTCGTCCTGACAGCGGTCGGAGAGCCGGAGGGAGCGAGGAACGCGCGGAGTGTCGGACACCCCCGGAACGTAACCGCATGATCACATTCGATACGAAACGGACACGCGTCGAGCACCCCGTGCGGCACCCTGTCAGCCGACCCGGAGCGGTGCGATGCTGGACCGTGTCAGCGACTCCCGTCGAAGGGGGTGCCCATGCTGCGGGTCGCCGTCGTCGGCTCGGGGCCGAGCGGGTGCTACACCGCCCAGAGCCTCGTCCAGCGCGATCCCGGGGTGCACGTCGACGTCCTGGACCGGCTGCCGTGTCCGTACGGTCTGGTGCGGTACGGGGTGGCGCCCGACCACGAGAAGATCAAGTCGTTGCAGGGCGCGCTGCGCACGGTGCTGGAGCACGAGCGGGTGCGGTTCCTCGGCGGGGTCCCGGTCGGGCCCGGCGGGGTGCCGGCCGACCGGCTGCGCCGGCTGTACCACGCGGTGGTGTACTGCGTGGGCGCCGCCACCGACCGGCGGCTCGGCATCCCCGGCGAGGACCTGCCGGGCAGTTGGCCGGCGACCGGGTTCGTGTCCTGGTACAGCGCCCATCCGGACGCGGCCGACGCCGGATACGTCCAAGGCGGCGTCCGGTCGGCGGTGGTGATCGGGGTCGGGAACGTCGCGGTGGACGTGGTACGGATGCTGGCCCGCGGCGCGGCCGAGCTGACCGGGACCGACATTCCCGAGGCGGCGCTCGGCGCGCTGGCCGCCAGCCGGGTCCGGGAGATCCACATGGTGGGCCGGCGCGGCCCGTCCCAGGCCCGGTTCACCACCAGGGAACTGCGCGAACTCGGCGGCCTGCCGGACACCGACGTCCTGGTGGACCCGGCGGAGGCGGCGCTGGACCCGGCCTACCGGGACCCGGCCGCGCTGCCCGCCGGCCCGCGGCGGAACGTCGAGGCGGTGCGCGGCTTCGCCACGGCACCCGCGACGGGCGCGGCGCGCCGCATCCGGCTGCGCTTCTTCCTGCGGCCCGTCGAACTGCTCCCCCGAGGCGGCCGGGTGGGCGCCGTCCGCTTCGAACGGACGGCGCCCGACGGGCACGGCGGGGTCACCGGCACCGGACGGTACGAGGACATCGAGGCGCGGCTGGTGCTGCGCTCGGTGGGGTACCGCGGGGTGCCGGTGGCGGGGCTGCCGTTCGACGCCACGAGCGGCACGGTGCCGCATCTCGCCGGGCGGGTGCTGGGCGAGGGCGGCGGGGTGGTGCCCGGGGTGTACGTCGCCGGGTGGATCAAGCGCGGCCCCACCGGCGTCATCGGCACCAACCGGCCGTGCGCGAAGGAGACGGTGACGTCGCTGCTGGCGGACGCGCCGGTACTGATCCGGGCCGAGCCGCCCGGCGATCCGCTGCCCGCGCTGCGCGCCGAGGGCGTGCGGCCGGTGCCGTGGGCGGGGTGGCGGGCCATCGAACGCGCCGAGGCGGAACTCGGCGGCCGGCTCGGCCGGGGTGTGGTGAAGCTGCCCGACTGGGAGTCGCTGCTGCGGGCGGCGGGGGCCGCCTCCGGTTAGGCCGGATTCTCCAGCAGCCCCAGGTCGCGCAGGCTCTCGGCGGTCTCCACGATGGTCGTCTCGGCGGGGCGCGGCGTCCAGCCCAGTTCCTCGCGGGCCCGGTCGTTGTGGATGACCGGGCGGCGCGGCTCCGCCCCCGGGGCTTCCTCGGTGGGGACATGGGCGGCCGCCGCGCCGAGCCGCCGGCGCAGGGTCCGGGCCACGTCCAGGTAACTGATCGTGGGACCGTCGGCCAGCGCCAGATAGCGCCGCCCGGCGGCCTCCGGCGCGGCCATCGCGCGCAGGTGCAGATCGGCGACGTCCCGGACGTCGGCCACCCCGAAGTACTGCCGGGGCAGCACGCTCAGCGTCCCGTCGAGCATCGACTTGACGAGCTGGGCCGACATCCGCAGGTCGGTGGTGAGGGTGGGTCCGAGGATGAACGTCGGGTTGACGACGACGAGTTCGAGGTCGCCGCCCTCGCGTGCCATCAGGTCCCAGGCGGCGCGTTCGGCGATCGCCTTGGAGCGCGGGTAGGGCGCGAGCCCCGGGGTGTCGGGGTCGGTCCAGTCGTCCTCGGTGTAGTCGGGCGCCGGCTTCGGGCTGTAGCCGATCGCCGCGAAGGACGAGGTGAGGACGGTGCGCCGGGCGCCGGCGTCGCGGGCGGCGCGCAGGACCCGCAGGACGCCCTCGCGGGCCGGGACGATCAGTTCGTCGGGGTCCTTGGGCTGGGTGGCCGGGATGGGTGAGGCGACGTGGTGCACCTCCGCGCAGCCGGCCAGCGCCGCGGGCCAGCCGGCGTCGGACATCAGGTCCGCGGCGACCACCTCGAGGCCGGCGTCGTCGGCGCCGCCGCGCCGCACCGCCGCGCGCAGCTCCGCCTCGCGGGCGGCGGTCGAACGGACCGTGGCGCGTACCTCCCGGCCGTCCCGCAGCAGCGCCGCGATCAGGTGCGTCGCCAGATATCCGGAGCCACCGGTGACCAGAACCTTGCTCATCGTTCCACCTCCAGGCGGCCTGCCGCCGCCTTCACTCGTCGGGTCGCCTCGGCCTCGGCGGCGTCGTCGCCGCGGTCCCGGGCGTCCCACATCGCCGCCTTCTCCTTCAGGTAGGTGAGGCGGGCCCGCTGTGCGGCCAGTTCGCGCTCGACCCGTTCCGCGTGCCGCAGCAGCAGATCGCGCTGCTCGGCCGCCGCCGCCCGGCCGCGGGCCCGGTTGGCCATGTACGTCCGCATGTCCTCGATGCCGACGCCGACGGCGCGCAGACAGGACAGCATGTCCAGCATGTCGAGGTCCTCGGCCCGGTAGCGGCGGTGCCCGCTGCTCTCGTCCCGCTCCACCGGGCCGATCAGTCCCACGTCCTCGTAGTAGCGCAGCGTGGGCTCACTGAGCCCGCTGCGTCGGGATACGTCCCGAATGGTGAAGGTTGTTGCCATGGATGCAGCAGAACACACTTCAAGCGCTTGAGGTCAAGGCGAGGTGGCGGGACACACGGCGGCAACAAGCCAGAAATCAACAAACTGTTCAAGGCGCTTACGGTCTCTGCCTGTCGGCTTGTTTCCCACCCGCAGCCCAGGAGCGCCCATGGCCCCGCCCACCTCTGTGCACCCCGTCGACGAGATACCCCCGGTACGGCAACTGTCCGCCTTCGGCCTCCAGCACGTGCTCGCCATGTACGCGGGCGCGGTCGCCGTCCCGCTGATCGTCGGCGGGGCGATGCAGCTGCCGCCCGCGGACCTGGCGTACCTGATCACGGCCGACCTGCTGATATGCGGCATCGCCACACTCATCCAGTGCGTCGGCTTCTGGCGGTTCGGCGTGCGGCTGCCGATCATGCAGGGCTGTACGTTCGCCGCGGTCTCCCCGATGGTGATGATCGGGACGACGGGCGGCGGGCTGCCCGCGATCTACGGGGCGGTAATCGTCGCCGGGCTGGGGATCATGCTGCTGGCCCCGGTCTTCGGGCGGCTGCTGCGGTTCTTCCCGCCGCTGGTGACGGGCACGGTGATCCTGATCATCGGGGTGTCGCTGATGCCGGTGGCGGGCAACTGGGTGGCCGGCGGCTCCGGCGCCGAGGACTTCGGCGATCCGGGGAACATCGGGCTGGCGGCCTTCGTGCTGGTGGTCGTGCTCGCCGTGCAGCGGTTCGGGCCGGCCTTCCTCAGCCGGATCGCGGTGCTGGTCGGCATAGCCGTCGGGCTGGCGGTCGCGGTGCCGTTCGGCTTCACCGACTTCGGCGGGGTCGGGGACGCCGACTGGGTCGGCATCAGCACCCCGTTCCACTTCGGCGCGCCGACGTTCGAGGCGTCGGCGATCGTGTCGATGCTGGTGGTGGCCCTGGTCTGCATGACCGAGACCACGGGCGACTTCATCGCGGTCGGCGAGATGACCGGCCGGAAGGCCGAGCCGCGCTCGCTGGCGGACGGACTGCGCGCCGACGGCCTCTCCACGGTCCTCGGCGGCGTGTTCAACACCTTCCCGTACACGGCGTTCGCGCAGAACGTGGGCCTGGTCGGCATGACCCGGGTGCGCAGCCGCTGGGTGGTCGCCGCGGCGGGCGGCATGCTGGTGCTGCTCGGCCTGCTGCCCAAGCTGGGCGCGGTGGTGGCGGCGATCCCCGCGCCGGTGCTCGGTGGGGCGGGCGTGGTGATGTTCGGGACGGTGGCCGCCAGCGGTCTGCGCACGCTCTCCGAGGTCGACTTCGAGGGCAACCACAACCTCACGGTGGTGGCGGTGTCCCTGGCGGTCGGACTGCTGCCGGTCGGGGTGCCGACCGTGTACGACGCGTTCCCGGACTGGTTCCAGACGGTGATGCACAGCGGCATCAGCGCGGGCTGCCTGACGGCGATCGTACTGAACCTGCTCTTCAACCACCTGCCCGCGCGCGCCGGTTCGGCTTCCGGGGAACCGGTAAGGAGCGGCACCCCGGCTCCCTCGGGGGAAACCGTGTAGTCCACCAGGGGAGTGCCGGACGTCGTCGCGCCGCCGCGGAGATCCCTCGCGAGCCGGGCGACCCGCGCGGGTGCTGAGCGGTCCCGCACCACAGGATCCGAGCACGTGACCGAGGAGGGCGACGACGAGTCCGACCGCAGTGAGGGCGGCGCGGCGGCCGGCCGGGTCCTGGAGCGCGCACTGCCGGTCTGACCTGCGCGGACTCCGATCTCGGAGGTGAGTGTCAGTGGTGGGGTGCAGACTGGCCGATGTCCGAGACAAAGGCGTCGACGAGGACGCCGCGGAGGTGATCGGCATGACCGAGGTACTGCTCGCCGTGGGCACCAGGAAGGGTCTGTTCATCGGGCGCCGTCGAGGGGGCGGCTGGGAGTTCGACGCGGACCCCTGTTTCAACGCGCAGGCCGTGTACTCGGTCGCCATCGACACCCGGCGGGACACCCCGCGGCTGCTGGCCGGCGGCGACAGCGCGCACTGGGGACCGTCCGTCTTCCACTCCGACGACCTGGGCCGGTCCTGGAGCGAACCGGCCCGGCCCGCCGTGAAGTTCCCCAAGGAGACAGGCGCCTCCCTGGAGCGGGTGTGGCAGCTGCACCCGTCCGCGGCGGAACCCGACGTGGTGTACGCGGGCACCGAACCGGCCGCGCTGTACCGCTCGGCGGACCGCGGGGAGAGCTTCGAGCTGGTCCGGCCGCTGTGGGAGCACCCCACGCGTTCGCGGTGGGTGCCGGGCGGCGGGGGCGAGGGGCTGCACACCGTGCTCACCGACGCGCGCGATCCGCGGTCCGTGACCGTCGCGGTGTCGACGGCGGGCGTGTTCCGCACCACCGACGGCGGCGCCGGCTGGTCGCCGTCCAACTCCGGTGTCTCGGCGGTCTTCCTGCCGGATCCGCACCCGGAGTTCGGCCAGTGCGTGCACAAGGTGGCCCGGGACGCGGCCGAGCCCGACCGCCTCTACCTCCAGAACCACTGGGGGGTGTACCGCAGCGACGACGCGGGCGCGCACTGGACGGACATCGGCGCGGGCCTGCCGTCCACCTTCGGCTTCGCGGTGGCGACGCATCCGCGGCGCGGTGACACGGCGTACGTCTTTCCCATCAACGCCGACGCGGACCGGGTCCCGGCCGACCGACGCTGCCGGGTCTTCCGTACCCCCGACGCGGGCAAGAGCTGGGAGCCGCTCACGGCGGGGCTGCCGAAGGAGGACCACTACGGCACGGTGCTGCGCGACGCGCTGTGCACGGACGACGCCGGCGAGCGGGCCGGGGTGTACTTCGGCAATCGCAACGGCGAGGTGTACGCGTCGGCCGACGACGGCGACAGCTGGCGGCAGTTGGCCGCGCATCTGCCGGACGTGCTGTGTGTGCGGGCGGCGGTGGTCGGATGAGGCGGTGGGCGCCCCGCAGGGCCGCAAGGGCCGCAGGGCCACAAGGGCCGCAGCGACCCTCACGGCCTCGGTTCGGCCAGGTGGGCGAGTGAGGTGATGACGCGCTCGGCGATGTCCTCCGGCCAGGGGAAGGAGGGGCTGACGGCCCGCTGGTGGGCGAGTCCGTGCAGGCCCACCCAGAGCGCCGTGGCGTCGGCGGTCAGGTCGGTGCTGTTGGCGAGACCCGCGGCGACACAGTCCCCGAGGGCGTCGATCAGCAGCTGCATGGATTCCATACCGAGCGTGGCCATGTCCTCCACGGTCAGGGAGCTGTCCTCCAGGGCCGGCACCCACAGGCCGCCGAACATCGTGCGGTAGCGCTCGGGATGGCTGCGGGCGAAGTCGAGGTAGGCGTCGCACACCGCCAGCAGCCGCCGCCGGGGGTCCTGGCCGGCCTCGTCCAGGGCGGTGCGCAGACAGCGCTCCAGACCGGCGAACTCCCGCCGCACCACGGCCAGCATGATGGCCGGCTGGTCGGGGAAGTGCGGGTAGATCGAGGGGGCGGCGATGCCCACCTTCCGGGCCACCGAGCGCAGGGTGACGGCGTGTTCGTCGCCGGTCTCGTCGAGCAGTTCGGCGGCCGCGGTGATGATCTCCTCCCGCAGCCGCCCGCCCTCGCCGCGGCGGTTGCGGGTACGGGTCCGCTTGGGCGCGGTGGGCTCGGCCGTTGAACTGGTGTGTTCCATCCCGTCAGCTTACATTGTGAAGCTTATCGGGCGCCCTGGTCGGAAGCCACCTCCGGAGCGGACCCCGCCCCCGTCCCCGTCCCCGTCCCCGGCAGCAGGGCCGCCGCGAGCTGCTCCGTGAGCCAGTGCTCCGCGCTGTCCCAGGACCAGCCGCGTTCGACGACCAGCTGATGCCAGGAGGCGTGGCCCAGGTGGAACCACAGGATGTCGGTGACCCGCTCGGCGGCCAGGCCGGGACGCAGCGCGTCCAGTTCGCGAAGGCGCCGGGCCACGGCGGCGAGGGCCGCCCGGTACGCCTCGTCGGCGCGGGCCAGGGCCGCGGCGGCGTACGCGTCGGCGTGCGCGGCGCTGACCATGACCCGGACCAGGCCGTGGTGCCGCTCGTTGTCGCGGCGGGTGCCGTGGGCGGCCGCCGCGAGCACCGCGCGCGGTACGCCGGTGCCGCGCACCGCGGCCAGCGCCGCCCCGGACGCGGAGCCCCGCACGCCGTCCTGGATGAGCAGCGTCAGGATGGCGCCCTTGCCTCCGGTGCTGGCGTACACCGTGGGGACGGCGGTCCCCGCCGCCCGGGCGATCTGGGCGACGGTGACGCTCGCGTAGCCGTGGGCCAGGAAGAGGCGCGTGGCCGCGTCGAGGATCGCCGCGCGGGTCTCCGCGGCCGACTCGGCCCGGCGGGGCGCGTGGTAGGGGCGGCGCTGCCTGGGCCCGGCGGGCGGGTCTTGCGGATTCACCGGGCCATTCTGCCGCACCGGCGGTGCGCGGAGGCTATTCGATATAGGTTGCCTCTAACCAATGTTGCCTCTAACCAATGTCGCCTCTAACCAAATACAGCCCCCTTTAGAGCGTTCCGAGGACGATCAGTGAGCCACTTCCCGTCTCTGTCCATCAACCCGGACCACCCCGACCGGCAGTACGCGCTCGGTCAGGAACTGCGGATCTCGATCCTCACCTCGGGCGAGGAGACCGACGGCCGCCACGACGTGACGGACTCCTTCATGCCGGCCGGCGCGGCCACCCCGCTGCACGCCCACACCGCCTACGAGGAGCGGCTCTGGGTCTCCTCCGGGTCGCTGACCGTGTGGGCCGGGGACGCGACGGTGACGCTGCGCTCCGGGGACTTCTACGCCATCCCCCTGCACGTCCCGCACGCGATAGCGGCCGGTCCCGAGGGCGCCCGCGCCCTCAACATCTCCTCCCCCGCCGGGTTCGCCGAGCTCATCGCCCGGGTCGCCACCCCGCTGCACCTCGCCACCGAGCAGACCGCGCTCGACGTGGACCTGTTCAACGCGGTGGCCCAGGAGATGGGCGACATCCTGCTCGGCCCGCCCGGGTCCACCCCCGCCGACCTGCCGCCGGGCAACCGGGCACGCGGCTGACGTCCGGGGGCGCGGGCGCGCCCCCGGACACCACCTCAGCCCAGCGGCCGCACCTGGATGTCGCGGAACCGCACGGTGTTCCCGTGGTCCTGCAACCGGATCGCCCCCGCGGCCGGGGTCTCCGGCCGTCCCGCGGCCGTGGGGCCGTCCAGGGCCACGTCGTCGTGGACCGTCCGGCCGTTCCACACCACCGTCACCCGGGCGTCGGCGGTCTTGTCGCCGTCGTCGTCGAAACGGGCCGCCCGGAAGACGATGTCGTACGTCTGCCAGGTGCCCGGCGCGGTGGCCGCGTTGACGTCGGGTGCCTTCTTCTCGTAGAGCGCCCCGGCCTCGTTGGCCGCCGGTGTGGTGTCGCCGTAGGAGTCGAGGATCTGGAGTTCATAGCGGTCCTGGAGGTAGATGCCGCTGTTGCCGCGGTCCTGGCCGGTCACCTCCGGGGGCAGTTCCGGTACCCGGAACTCCACGTGCAGCGCGAAGTCCTGGTAGGCGTCCTTGGTGCGCAGGTCGCCGCAGCACACCTCCATGGACTTCTCGTCCGCCAGCGGCCAGGCGGTGGGCCGGCCGTCGGTGTGCTGCCACTGGGCCTGCGCGGCGGCGGTGCCGTCGAAGAGGGTGACCCGGGCGCCCTTGGGGTGCACGGTGATCAGGTCGAGGTTGACGTGTCCGGTGTCGCCGGGGTCGTAGAGGTAGGAGACCTTGTTGTGTCCGGCGCGCAGGGTCAGCCGCTCGGTCCTGGTGGACCAGGTGTCCCAGTCGCCCGTCGAGGGGAGCCGGGTCTGGCGCAGCTTCTTCCCGTTCGCGTACAGGGAGAGGGACTTGGTGCCCTGGAAGGGGTTGGGGCCGTTGGAGTAGCGCAGGCCGACGTCGTAGGTGCCCTGCTTCGGGACCGTCACGTCGAAGGTGGTGGCGGCCTTGCCCTCGGTGGCGTAGCGGTCGACGAAGCCGCTGCCGGAGTAGCCGGTGTGGTCGGTGTGGATGCCGGCCGTGCCGGTGAGGGTGGCCTCCTCGGCCTCGTACAGAGTGGCGGCGGGCGGCTGCTTGCCGGGCAGCTCGTTGAGGGTGTACCAGGCTTCCGTGCTCCAGAGCGTCTCGCCGGACGCCGAGGCGAAGGGGCGCGGCGAGCGCAGGTGCACCACCCGGTCCGGCTTCAGGCCGTCCAGCCGCAGCCGGACGGTGCGGCCGTCGGCCGAGAGGGTGGCCGAGCGGACGGCGAGCCGCTCCTCGGCGATCTTGGGGCCGCCGTAGTCGGCGGTCGGGGTGTAGCGCCACTGCTCGGCCTCGTAGCGCGCGGTGAGTTCGGCGGCGGTCTGGGCGGAGAGCGGCTGGGTGTAGGTCAGGTCGAAGCCGCCGGGTACGGCGCGCATGGTCTTGACGTCGAAGGTGTTGCCGCCGTTGGGGGTCAGCTTCTGCAGGCCGAACTTGAGCTTGCCCTCCTGGCCCCAGTTGCCGTCGGCGCCCAGGCCGCCCGCGTAGATCGCGCCGTCCGGGCCGAGGGTGATCCGGTTGACGCCGGCCTCCAGGCCCTGGGTGTAGCGGAAGACGGCGCCCTGGTACTGGCCCTTGACCTGCTCCAGGTAGGCGCGCTGGAGACCGCCGTAGGTGACGTCACCGATCAGCATCTGGCCCGCGTACTGGCCCTGCTTCAGGTACAGCGGGGTGGAGGGCGAGTTGCCGATCTCGTTCTGCGGGAACCACAGCACCGGCTCGGTGACGGGGTTGGCGTCGAAGGGGCCGGCCGGCTCGGTGTAGTGGTTGAAGAAGCGGTCCTGCTTGATCTGGACGAGTTTGGAGGCCGGCAGCCAGCCGCCCTGGTTGTCGGTGGCGAACAGGTCACCCCCGGGTCCCCAGCCGATGCCGTTGGGGGTGCGCAGTCCGCCGGCCACCGAACTGATCTTCCCGGTCTTCTTGCTGACCTTGTAGGTGGCGCCACGGTTCGGCGCGGGCTGCGGGACGGTGGTGGCGCCACCCAGGTTGATGGCGACGGACAGGTTCACGTAGAAGTAACCGTCGCGGTAGAGCAGGCCGAACGCGAACTCGTGGAAGTTGCCGCCGTAGGGCCAGGTGGCCACCGTGCGGTAGTCGTCGGTGACCTCGTCGCCGTCCTCGTCGACGAGCCGGGTCAGCTCATGCTTCTGCGAGACGTACAGCGAGCCGTCGACGTACTTGATGCCCATCGGCTCGCGCAGTCCGCTCGCCACCTTCTTCACGGTGACCTGCTCGGCGCTGGTGGCCCCGGTGACGTGGTCCAGCAAGTACACCTCGCCGGCCAGGTTGTCGGTGCCGCCCCAGGTACTGATGGCCAGGCGCCCGTCGGGCAGCCAGTCCATGCCGCTGACCTGCGGTTCGAAGCCCTCGGGGCGCAGGTCGGTGAGGGTCAGGTCGGGGCGTACGGAGGTCAGCGGCAGGCCGTCGCCGGGGGTGTCGCGGCCCGCCTCGCACTCCTTGCGGCCCGGTGCGGTGACGCGGACGACTCCGGCGTCGGTGCTCAGTGCCTCGTTCGGTACGACGGTGAAGTCGGCGGCGCCGGGCGGGCGCCAGGACAGCCGCAGCTCCTGCCCGCCGGTGCGTTCGAAGTGGTCGATGCGGAACGGGTGCGGGCCGGCGGTGAGGTGGACGGTGCCGTCCTTCGGTTCGGCGCCGTGCAGTCCGTCGTGGTCGATGACCGTGGCGTCGTCGACGGTCAGCCGGGAGCCGTCGTCGCTGGTGAGGCGGAGGACGTAACTGCCCTCGCTCGGCACGTTCAGGTAGCCGGACGTCTCCGTCGTGAAGTTGTCGGCGAAGCCGCCGAAGTCGGCCTCCGTGGACCAGTCGACGGTCGGCATCAGCTGGTCGTGGTTGGGCGTCTGGCCCGGCTTGAGGACGCACAGCTCGTTCAGCGGGGTCTGCGTGTCGAAGACGCGCAGGGTGACGCCGGGCTCCTGGGGCGGGATGTCAGCGGGTGCGGCGGCGGTGGCGGTCGGGACGGCGTACAGGCCGCCGGTCAGGACGCCGGTGGCCAGCAGGAGTACGGCGCGTCTGCGCAGCCGGGGTAACAGGCGTGGGTGCATTGGTCCTCCGGGGGTGGGGACCGGACCGTGCCGGAAATCGCTCCGGTCGTGAGCGGTGTGGCTTCCGTTCCGCCGTCACGGTAGGAGACTTCTGCTTGACATGTCCACACTTTGTCATGGATGTGTTCAAAGTTGCCTGACATTCCTTCCCCCGCTCGTTCACAGGTGGCTCATGGGCGTTCATCTGACGTGCGCATGATCCGCTCTGGACGACAACACGCCTCGTAGCGACAGGAAGGACGGCTGCCGATGCGGCCAGCACAGCGACGAAGACGGCCGAGCGGCGGGTCCGCCGGACAGCGGCTGGCGGGTGCCGCGCTCGCCGCGCTCGTCCTCGTGGGCGGGAACGTGACGGCGGCGTACGCCGGTCCCACGACCGATCCGCACACCACCGACCGGCGGGACCCGACCGCCGGGGACGCGACCGCCCTGCCCGCCCTCACGCCCGCCGACGGAAGTTACCTGGAGGGCACCCAGGAGATCGAGGCGACCCCGACCCTGGCGGGCGACTCCGTCACCGGGCTCACCGTGGACGGGAAGGCCGTCGCGGCGGAGCGGACGGTCGGGGTCTCGCGGCTGAGTTTCGACGTCGGGTCCAACTCGACCGAGGCCCGTTACGGCAATTACGTGCTCGTCAACGGCGAGTACCGGGCGACCCTCGGTGACCTCGTCAACGAGCGCGGCACCCTCGAGATCCCGAACGAGCACCTGGTCAAGGGCGAGAACACGGTCCGGTTCGTGGCCGGTGCAGTGGAGACCTCGTGCGGCACGAACCACGACGACTTCGTGCTCTCCGACATCCAGCTCACGCTGCTCGGCGAGGTCGCGGACGGCGAGGAGAACGAGTACACCTACTCGTTCGGCGACGGCAGTTGCGGCTCCAACACCTCACTGCGGACCGAGGCGTCGCTGAGCTTCTTCGTGCTCGGCGACCCGAGCGGCACCACCGGGCTCAAGGGCGACCTCGACACCACGAAGCTGGCGGGCGGCGACCACGCGCTCACCGCGACCACCGCCTCGGGCAAGACCGTCACCAACAAGGTGACCGTCAACAACGCCCCGGCCGGCGCGCCCCGGCTGCTCCCGAAGGACGGCACCCTGGTCAAGGGCGAGCAGCCGGTGTTCGCCACCTTCCCGGCCGGCGCCGACGGCGAGGTCGCCTCGCTCACCGTGGACGGCACGGCACCCGCCGCGAAGCCGCGGTTGGGCAACGGTGCGGCGACCTTCTCCTTCGACGTCGGCGCCAACTCGATCGACGACAAGTTCGACAACTACCTGCTGGTCAACGGCAAGCGGATCGACCTGGGCGGCACCTGGGTCGGCCAGCATGTCGCCATCCCGGTGCCGGCCCGGTATCTGGTGCCCGGCGACAACACCGTCAAGGTGGTCACCGGTGACTACCAGGAGAGCTGCGGCGCCAACCGCGACGACTTCACGATCGGCGGCCTCGGTCTGGCCCTGGACGGCGCCACCGTCACCGGCGAGGACATCGCGGCCTCCTATGTGATGGGCGACGGCACCTGCGGTTCGTCGTCGACCGCGCTGCGCGAGGCCGAGCTGCACTGGACGATCGACGCCCCGGCGGTGCCGGTCGTGGAGACGCTCGGCTCCGGCACCGCCACCCTCGGGTTCACCGTGGGCGGCAACTCGATCGAGGCGCGTTACCAGAACCACGTCCTGGTCAACGGTCAGAGGGTGCTGCTGGACAGCGACTACGTCAGCCAGCACGTCGATCTCACCTTCCCCGACGAGTGGCTGGTGCCCGGCTGGAACACGCTCGATGTCGTCACCGGCGGCATCGACAGCACCTGCGGCGTCAACCGCGACGACTTCGTGCTCTCCGACCTCACCCTCACCCCGGCCGCCGGCACCGCCGAGGGGCGGCTGGTGAAGGGGTCGTACAGCTTCGGCGACGGCTCCTGCGGCTCCAGCGCCAACCCGCTGGCCGAGGTCGACCTGGAGTTCTTCGTGGACGGCCCCGCCGGGGGCCTGCGCACCGACCTGGACACCACGAAGCTCCCCGACGGCACCCACACGCTGGCCGCTACCGCCGAGTCCGGGCAGACCGCCACCCGCGTACTGGCCACCGACAACTCGGCGCCCGTGGTCACGAGCAGCACCCCGAAGGCCGGGCAGCGGCTGACCGCCTCGGTCGTGCTCGGTGTGCAGTTGGACGACTCCTCCGGTGTCACCGACGGCCCGGACATCGAGCTGGATGGCAAGGCGGTCGAGGCGGGGGACCCGATCGGCCCCGGTCTGAAGGCCGGGAAGCACACCCTCTCGGTGACCGCCACCGACGGCCTCGGCAACACCGGCACCCGCGAGATCGCCTTCACCTCGGCCGGCATCCCGGACGCACCGGCCGGGCTGACCCCCGCGGCCGGCACCACCGACGCCGGCCGGAACGTGAAGCTGTCCGCGAAGGTCGGCGAACCGGACGGCGGCGAGGTGACCGCCACCTTCGCCGAGGCCGACATCCTCACCCCGGACCAGGTGTACCAGGGCACGGCCACCGCCGTGCCGACCACCCTGAAGGTCAAGGGCGAGAAGAAGGTCAAGGCCGCGGGCCTGGCCCCGGCCGACGGACGCACCCTGGACGCGCCCGCCTCCTCCGACGTCACCTTCCAGCGGTACGACGTCGGGGTGACCGGCCGCGTCGACCACCCGGTGCTGCGCTGGGAGGGGGTCATCGACCCCGAGCGGCTGGCCGCGCTGCGGGTGTGGAACACCGGCACCCGGCAGTGGGACGTGGTCGGCAGCGCCCGCGGCGCCGCCGAGGGCAACACCGTCCTGAGCGCCGTACTGGACGACGACAGGTATGTCGACCGGCGCACGGTGCACGTCATGGTCACCGGCGAGGACCCGTTCGCCGACGACATCGACGCCGGTGACCCGGACTCCTTCGCCGACCCGGACTCGTACGACTTCTCGATCGTCCACCACACCGACACGCAGTACCTCTCCGAGGGCGCGGTCGAGCAGGAGACGGCGGCGGAGCGCGCGGTGTGGGAGAAGGCGTACGGGGACGTCGACCGCTGGATCGTCGCCAACCAGGACGAGCGGAAGATCGCGTACGTCGCGCACACCGGCGACATCATCGAGAACAACATCCGCAAGCCCGCCACCGAGGCCCTCCAGCAGCAGGTCGTCGGCGAGCTGGAACTGTCCTCGAGGCAGCAGCGGATCCTGGACGACGCGGGCATCCCGAACGGCGTGATCGCGGGCAACCACGACAACCAGTCGGGCACCGAGAACGGCCCGGACGCCCTCTACAACCAGTACTACGGTCCGGACCGCTACCAGGCGCTCGCCAAGGGCTGGGAGCACGCCAGTTACGGCGGTCCCTGGCAGCCGGGCGACAACCAGAACCACTACGACCTGTTCTCGGCCGGCGGCCAGGACTTCGTCGTGGTCGGCCTGTCCTACGGCGTCACCCGCGAGGAGGCCGAATGGGCCGACTCGGTGTTCGAGCGGTTCTCCAACCGCAACGGCATCCTGCTCTCGCACGACTACCTCGCGCCGAGCACCAGCCCGGACGGCCGCGGCGCCGCGTTCTCCGCGCCGGACGGTTCGATGCTGTACAAGACGGTGGTCCAGGACAACCCGAACGTGTTCCTGATCCTCGCCGGCCACGAGCACGGGGTGGGCACCAACGTGAAGCCGAAGGTCGGCCAAATCAGCCATGACGTGGTCGAGCTGCTCGCGGACTACCAGTTCTACACGGTCTCCGCGGACCGGCTCGGGCTCACCGAGGTGGGCGGCTACCAGCCGGACGACCAACTCCAGTTCGGCGCGAGCTTCTTCCGGATGCTCCAGTTCGACGTGGACCGCTCCGAGCTGACCGTCGACACCTATTCGCCGCTGCTCGACGAGTTCGGCGCCACCGAGTACGACACCGACCACCGGTACGACGGCACCGAGGACAACATGGTGCTGCCGATCGACCTCCAGTCCCGCGCGACGACCTTCCGAACCGACTCGGTCGCGCTGTACGACCCGGTCGGCGTGATCGGCCGGGCCAAGGTGAAGTCGGGCGAGGCCGCCTCGGTGACCTGGCGGAACCTGAAGCCCGGCAGCACCCACGCGTGGTTCGTCACGGCCCGCTCCAGCGGCGGCGGTGTCACCGCCTCCCCGCCGAGCGTCTTCGTGACGAAGGACGCCGACGGGCGCCCGGGCCACTGGGGCCCCGGGTCGCCGTACTACGACTGGTTCGGCCACCTGGAGGACCGGGGCTGATCCCCGTAGGAGCGGACTGACCCCGTAGGAGTACACCCCGCTCCCCCGCCGCCCGGACCGGACCGGTCCGGGCGGCGGGGCCACCGACCGCCATCAGACATCGGAACCGGGCCCGCCATGCGCCGCACCTCCACCGCCCTCCTGCTGACCGTGCTCGCCGCCGTCCTCCTCACCGTCCTGCCGCGCGCCACCCCCGCCGCCGCCCACGACGCCACCTCGACCGCGTACGCCGAGATCACCGGCACCGCCGACCGTCCCGAGGCCAGGCTCGACCTGGAGTACGACCTGCTGATGAAGTCGGCCTGGCTGTACGCCGAGGCGTACCAGGCCCGGGAACGCGACGAGCAGCTGCGGCAGTTGGCGCAGCACGCCGACGCGGTCGGCGCCTACGTCACCGGCCACTTCGGGCTCGTCCGCGGTGCGCGGGCCTGTACCGCCCGTCCAGCCGGCGACGCGGACCTGCGCAGCCGCGGCGGGCGCGCCTTCGCCGTCGTCACCCTCGACTACACCTGTCCGGCCGGCGCCGACGAGCCGGTCACCGTCGCCAGCGCGCTGTTCCCGGACGCGGAGAGCTTCGTCCACAGCACCCGGACGATCGTGCACTACGACGTCGGCGGCCGGCGCGGCTCCCAGGTCCTCACCCCCGCCGCGGCCTCCCTCACCCTGGCCGGCGCGGACCCGGCCGCGACGACGCACCAGGTGGGGGACTTCTTCGTGCTGGGCACCGAACACCTGCTGTTCGGCCTGGACCACATCCTCTTCCTGCTGTCGCTGCTGCTCGGCGCCCGCTCGCTGCGCGACATCGTGCTCACCGCGTCCGCGTTCACCGCCGCGCACAGCGTCACCTTCCTGCTGGCCGCGTGCGGGGTGGTCGAGGTGCCGGCGGGTGTGGTGGAGCCGGTGATCGCCGCGTCCATCGCGGTCGTCGCCCTCGCCAACGTCCTGCTGCGCGACCGCGCGCGCAATGCCCGCTGGCGGCTGCCCACCGTCTTCGTCTTCGGCCTGGTGCACGGGCTCGGGTTCGCCGGCTCCCTCGGCATCGACGAGAGCTGGTCCTGGGAACTGCTGCTGTCCCTGCTCAGCTTCAACGTCGGCATCGAGGTGGTGCAGCTGGGCATCATCGCGGTGGTCTTCCCGCTGCTGGCGCTGTTGCGCCGGGTCCCCGCGCACCGCTGGGCGCTGCCCGCGCTGACCGCGCCGATCGTGCTGGTCAGCTGCTACTGGGTGTGGGACCGGGTGACACAGGCGGCTTGACGGGGCGTCAGGTCAGGTCCTCGTACTCCGGCAGGACCAGCGCGTTGTAGGCGGCGCGGCCCCGTTCCTCCGAGGGCAGGGCGGTCCGGCCGCGCAGCGCCTGGTCGCGGGCGTCCAGTTCCTCCTGGGTGCGCGGGGTGACCACGGTGCCGCCGGTGGTGGCGAGGGCCTGGTTCAGGGTGACGAACTGGCGCAGGGTCTTCTCGTAGGCGGTGAACGCCGCGGTGTGGTCGGCGTGCGTGGCCAGTTCGCCGGCCAGGACGTAGGCGCCCACCAGGGAGAGGCTGGAGCCCTGGCCGGAGAGGAAGGAGGGCGCGTGCGCCGCGTCGCCGGCCAGCGCGACCCGGCCCTTGGACCAGGCGGGCAGGTGGATCTGGCTGACTATGTCGAAGAACAGGTCGTCCGCCTCGCGCAGGGCGGCCACCAGCCGGGGGATCTCCCACCGCCGGTCGGGGAAGGTGGCGGCGACGAGGTCGCGCTGCGCCTGCGGGTCGCGGAACGCGTCGAACGGGGGCTCGGCCCGGCCGAAGAAGAGGAAGCCGTGGATCCGCTCGCCCGGCTCGTAGGCGTACAGCGCGGCGCCCCGGTCGGGGACGTTCCAGACCACCGCCTCGCGCTCCAGTGCGAAGTCGTTGGGCAGGGTGAAGCCGGCGAAGGCGCGGCCGAGGTAGCGGTGGTAGGGCTGTTCCGGGCCGAAGACCAGGCCGCGGGTGTGGGAGTGCAGTCCGTCGGCGCCGATCACCAGGTCGAACCGGCGGCGGGCGCCGCCGCGGAAGGTGACGTCGACGTGGTCACCCCGGTCGTCGAGGGTGGCGATGGAGTCGTCGAAGAGGTACTCCACCGAGTCGCGGGTGAGCCGGTACAGGCCCGCGGCCAGGTCGCCGCGGCGTACTTCGAGGTCGCGCTGTGCGTCGGACCCGACGACGGTGTCGGTGTCCAGCGCGGCGATCGGCGCTCCCTCGGTGTCGAGGAAGGTGATCCGGCGGGTGTCCACGTGCGCCCGGCGCAGTTCGGGCAGCAGGCCCATGCGCTCGACGACGCCGAGCGCGGTGCCGCGGATGTCGATGGCGTAGCCGCCGCCGCGGACGGCGGGCGCCTTCTCCACGACGGTGACGTCGAAGCCGTGGCGGTCGAGCCAGTAGGCCAGGGCGGGGCCCGCGATGCTGGCACCTGAGACGAGAACGGAGCGGGTCATGACATACCCTTCGCGTGCGTCGCATCGGAAAGATGCGTACCTTAGTTATCTTTCTTTCGGGACTATATAGATACCTGAGTTAGGTATGCAAGCGAGTGGGAGCATGGAGGGCATGGACGACGTACGGGAGGTCCTCCCGCATCTGGCCCAGCTGAGCAACGCGATCAATCGCGGGCGGCTGACCGAGCAGGCCATGGACCGTGCGGGGCTCGCCCTGGACCGGCCGGCGATGACGGTCCTGCTCTCCGTGCACCTGGCCGACCGGCCGCTGCGGATCGGGGAGATCGCCGAGCGCATGCAGGTGGTGGGGCCGCATGTCACCCGGCAGGTGCAGGAGCTGGAGCGGCGCGGCCTGGTACGGCGGATCGCCGACCCGCACGACCGGCGGGCCAGTCTCATCGAGCCCACCGAGGAGGGCGCGGCGGCCACCGACCGCTACACGACGACGCTGATGGGCTGGTTCACCGAGGCGATCGGGCACTGGCCGGAGCAGGACCGGGCCGACCTCGGGCGGCTGCTGCGGCGCCTGGTCACCGACGTCTCCGCGCGGCTGACCGCGCTGGACGCCGACGAGGGGTGACGGACCTTACGGCAGGCGCCAGTCCACCGGCGCCGCCTCCTGCCGGGCCAGGAAGTCGTTGGCCCGGCTGAACGGGCGGGAGCCGAAGAAACCGCGGTCGGCGGAGCGCGGGGAGGGGTGCGCGGACTCGATCACCGGGTAACGGTCCAGGTGCGGGCGCAGGTTGCGGGCGTCGCGCCCCCACAGGATGGAGACCAGCGGCCGGCCGCGCTCGGCGAGGGCGCGGATCGCCTGTTCGGTGACCTCTTCCCAGCCCTTGTCGCGGTGCGAGCCGGGGTTGTTCGGCCGGGTCGTCAGGGCCCGGTTCAGCAGCAGCACGCCCTGCCGGGTCCACGGGGTGAGGTCACCGTTGGACGGCTGGGGCAGGCCCAGGTCGCTCCCCAGTTCCTGGAAGATGTTGATCAGGCTGCCGGGCAGCCGGCGCACCTCGGGGGCCACCGCGAAGCTCAGGCCGATCGCCATCCCGGGGGTGGGATAGGGGTCCTGGCCGACGATCAGGACACGGACGTCGTCGAAGGGCTGCTGGAACGCGCGCAGGACATTCGGCCCGGCCGGCAGATAGGTGCGGCCGGCCGCGAGTTCGGACCGGAGGAAGTCGCCCATCGCGGCGACGCGTTCGGCCACCGGTTCCAGGGCCTTCGCCCAGCCGGGCTCGACGAGTTCATGGAGAGGTCGTGGTGCCACGGACAGTCACTCTACTGGCCTACGCGGGGCGTTTTCGACGGTAACCTTCACCGCCGTGACGGACGGACATCTCGCGGTGGACTCCGGCGGCTCGGGGCTGCGGGTCGCCGTCGGGGCGCGCGGTGGCGGTGCGCCGGTGCCGCGTGTCTCGCGGGAGCCGGTGCGGACCGGCGCGCGGGGCCTCGATCCCGGGCATCTGATGGCCCAACTGGGGCCGCTGGCACGGGCGGCGGCCGCCGCGGCCGGGGTGGACCGGATCACCGTCGCCGTGGTCGGGGCGGCGGGGCTGGTCGCCCTGGGGGACGCCCTGCGGGCCGAACTGCCCGGTGCCCTGGCCCGGGAGCTGGGGGTGCGGACGGTGGCGCTCGCCTCCGACGCCGTCACCGCCTACGCCGGGGCGCTCGGTTTCCGGCCCGGTGCGGTGGTCGCCGCGGGGACCGGCGTGATCGCCGTCGGCACGGATCTGGTCCACTGGCGCCGCGCGGACGGCTGGGGGCATCTGCTCGGGGACTGCGGGAGCGGCGCGTGGATCGGGCGGGCGGGCCTGGAGGCCGCGCTGCGGGCGCACGACGGACGGGCCGGCGGCTCCGCGCCGCTGCTGGCCCGCGCGACGCGGCGCTTCGGACCGGTGCCGGGCCTGCCCGGCGCCCTGTACCCGCGCACCGACCGGGCCGCCGTGCTCGCCTCCTTCGCACCGGACGTGGCCCGGTGCGCGGCCGGCGGTACGGACGACGGTACGGCCAGCGGTACGGACGGCGGTACGGACGAAGGCACGGACAGCGGTACGGACGGTGACCCGGTGGCCGTGGGCATTCTGCGGGCCGCCGCCCGGCACCTCGCCGACTCCGCCGCCGCGGTCGTGCCGGACGGGCCGGGCGCCCGGGTCGCCGTCACCGGCGGGCTGCTGCGGCTCGGCGACGCCCTCACCGGTCCGCTGGAGGAGGAGCTGGCGCGCCGGCTGCCCGGGGTGCCGCGGGTGCCGGCCGAGGGCGATCCGCTGGACGGCGCGGTGCGGATCGCGACCGGCCTGGCGGACGGTTCGCCGGCCCTGCCGGCCGCCCCGGGAATGCTGTGGGTGACGAGTTCCGGGGGTGGCTGAGTCCGGTCTCCTGGGGAGGGGAAACATGCCGATGTCGGCCGATCCGTACATCACTCTTCAGACAAAACCGGACGGATACCGCTCACCTGGGCCCTCCCCGAACAGGGGAGCCCAGGAAGCCAGTAACATGCGGCGCCATGAGCTCCCCCACTGGGCCCGCGTCCGGCCTGCCAGTACGAATGCCGCGCCCCCGCCAGCCGGGGCGCCACCGCCGACCCGAGCCGCTGGTGGCTCCCGAGGGCGCGCCCGCGCTCGTCCTCGCCGTGCCGGGCACGCCGAGCAGTGCCACGCGGAGCCTGGCCGAGGAGGTCGTGAGCATCGCCCGCTCCGAGCTGCCCGGCCTGGACGCCCGGATCGGGTACGTGGACGGGGACGAGGCGGAGTTCCCGTCGCTGGCCGCCGTGCTGGCCCACGCGGCCGACGAGCGCGCCGCTCGCTTCGAGCAGGCGGTCGCCGCCGGGGCCGAGGTCAAGGAACCCGACGGTCCGGTCGCCGTCGTCGTACCGCTGCTCGCCGGGCCGGACAGCGCGCTGCTGCGCCGGGTCCGGCAGGCCGTGATGGACAGCCGGGTGGCGGCCGAGCTGACGGACGTACTGGGTCCGCACCCGCTGCTGGCCGAGGCGCTGCACGTGCGGCTCTCGGAGGCCGGTCTGGCCCGCGCCGACCGGGCCCGGCTGTTCACCGTGGCGACCGCGGCGGACGGCATCGTGCTGGCGTCGGTGGGCGGCGACGAGGCCGTGCAGGCGGCCGGGATCACCGGCATGCTGCTCGCCGCGCGGCTCGCCGTGCCGGTGATGGCGGCGGCGCTGGACCAGGAGGGCTCGATCGCGTCGGTGGCCGAGCAGTTGCGGGGCTCCGGTTCCCAGCAGCTGGCGCTGGCGCCCTACCTGATCGGTCCGGAGATCGAGGCGACGCTGCTGGAGGCGGCGGCCAAGGAGGCCGGCTGCTCGGTGGCCCAGCCGCTCGGCCCGTACCCGGCCATCGGCAAGCTGGCGCTGGCCAAGTACACGACGGCGCTGGGGATCACGCCGCCGCAGCCGCAGGGGACGCCGGTTCGCTGACGGCCAGATGACGGGTGAGGGCTCGCTCGCCGGTTCGACTGGCCCGGGGAGCGGGCCCTTCGGCGTGCCCGTGTCCGTGTCCTGGTCCTGGTCCGTGTCCTGGTCCGTGTCCTGGTCCGTGTCCTGGTCCGGTACCCGTGTCGGCGGCTACCCGAAGATCACGCAGGAGGCCGCCGGGACCGGGATCGCGCCGGCCCGGCGGGGCAGGCCGGTGGCCTCGTCCACCGCGAACCAGGTCACGTTCCCGGAGCGCTCGTTGGCCACGTAGAGGAAGCCGTCGGCCTCGGCGAGCGCCCGCGGCCAGTGGCCCCCGCAGGGCACCGTGCCGGCCGGGCGCAGCGTCTCGCCTTCGACGGCGAACACCGTCAGGAGGTCCGCGCCGCGGGTCGCGGTCCACACGAACCGGCCGTCGGAGGAGACCACCACGCCGGACGGGTGGACGTCGCCGGCCGGGGCGCCGGGCAGCACCGGGACCTCGGTGAGCGGGCGCAGCGCGCCCTCCTCGGCGTCCCAGCGGCAGACGGTGACGGTCGGCGCGAGTTCGTTGACCACGTAGGCGCGGGCGCCGTCCGGGTGGAAGGCGAGGTGCCGGGGCCCGGAACCAGGACGCAGGGCGGACTCCCGGTGCACGGCGGGAGCCCCGTCCCGGAGGGTGCACACGCGTACCGAGTCGGTGCCGAGGTCCACGCTGACCGCCCAGCGGCCGCTGGGGTCGGGCTGGACCTGGTGGGCGTGCGGGCTCTGCTGGCGTGGCGCCTGCGGGCCGGAGCCGGTGTGCCGGAGCACGCCGGAGGCGGTGCGGGCGAGGGTGCCGTCGGGCCGGACGGGGACGGCGGTGACGCTGCCCGAGCCGTAGTTGGCGGTCAGGACATGCCCGCGGTACAGGCTGAGGTGGGTGGGTCCGCTGCCGTCGACGGACACCCGCGGCCCGGCCGGGACGGGTCCGTCCGGGGTCACCCGGTAGGCGGCCACCGCGCCGTCGGCGGTCTCGCTGACGGCGTACAGCGTGTCCCCGGCGGGCGACAGTGCCAGGTAGGAGGGGTCGGGCAGGGCGTTCACGGCGCCCAGCGCGGTCAGCGCGCCGTTGTCCGGATCGACGGCCGCGGTGACGATGCCGGTGCCGCCGGCCGCCGTGAACGACCCGATGTACGCCCGCCGCTGCCGGCCCGTGCCCTCTGCCACCGCTGTCCCCTCTCGTCCCTGCCGACCCTGCCGACCCTGCCGTCCTTCGGGCGACGGTAGCAGCGGGCACCTCCGGTCCAGACCAGGTGACGGGTCCGGTGGTCGGTCAGGCCGCCCGGTCCAAGCCGAGCGGTGCCGGACCGCGCAGTGGCGCGGCGAGTTCGGCCAGCGCGTGCTCCAGGCCGTGCAGATGGACCAGGACCGGCTCCACCGCGCCCGTACGCCCCGTACGCCCCGTACGCCCCGTACGCTCCGTCCGCGCCGGGACGGCGCCGCCGGTGAGCGCCTCGACCGCGGCCGCCACCCTGCCGCACGCGGCGGGCAGCCGGGCGTCGTGCGAGGCCACCGGGTCGGCGGCGACGGCCACCAGGCCGTGGATCTCGCGGGCGCAGTCGTCGAGCAGCGCGAGCACTCGGCGGGCGCGCCGCTTGCGGGTGCGCAGCGGGTTCAGCGGGTGGGTCAGCGGGGCCACCGACAGCCGGACCCGGCCGAGCAGCCGCTCCAGTTCGGCCAGCCGCGGCGCCGGGTCGGCGTCCGTGTCGCCGGCGATCCGGGCGGCCGCCTCGGCGGTGCAGGCGTGCACGCAGCGCAGGGCCCGCTGGATCCAGCCGTCGGTGACGGCGTGGGTGGTGACCGGCAGCACCAGGAGCACCGCGAGCGCCGCGCCGAGCGCCCCCACCGCGGTCTCCGCGAGGCGCAGGGCGAGCAGGGCCGGGGTGAGGACGCCGAGCAGCCCGTAGAGCAGCTCGGCGAGGAGGGTGACGCAGAGCATCATCCAGGTGTACGACACGGCGGCCGAGTAGAAGATGCCGAAGACGCAGGCGGCGGCGAGGACGGCACTGGGCAGGGCGGCCCCGGCCACCGGGACGGCGACCAGCAGGCCGAGGCCGATGCCGAGCACCGTGCCGGCCACCCGGCGGAAGCCGCGTACCAGGGTCTCGCCGCGCGAGCTGGTGTTGACGAAGACCCACCAGGTGGCGCCCACCGCCCAGTACCAGCGGTCCCCGGACACCAGGTGCCCGACGACCAGGGCGAAGCCCGCGCCGGCCGTCGCCTGGAGGGCCTGGCGGGTGGTGCCGCGGGCCAGCCCCCGGCCGCCGGGCGGGGCGGGCACCACGGGCGCCGGGAGGTGGCGCTCGTAGCACCACAGTCCGAAGCGGACCGCCGCGGCGGTGGCCACGGAGAGCAGGACGGCGGCGTACAGGCCGGGGAGCTGACTGGGGGTGGTGTGCAGGAACTGGGCCACGAAGTAGGTCATGAAGGCGAAGACGCCGAGGCTGTGGCCGCGCGGGCCCCAGCGCCGGGCGTACACGCCCGCGCCGGTGACGGCGAGGAAGGCGAGGTCCCGGGCGACCGGCTGGTCGTGCAGGAGGGCCGCGACGGCGAGCACCGGCAGGCCGACGGCCGGCAGCAGCGCGGTACTGACCGCCTGGCCGCGCACGGTGGCGTCGGTGACGGTGAACAGCGCGAGCAGCGCGGCGAGCCCGCCCGCGACCGCGCCGGCCAGCGGCTGACCGGCGAGCCCGCACAGCGCGACGGCCGCGCCGATGCCGAGTACGGCCCGGACCGCGAAGCGCAGCCGCACCCGCCCCGGGTCGGGCGCGACGAACACCCTCTTCATGCTCTCCATGCTCTTCATGCTCTTCAGCAGCACTCGCCTCCCCCTTCGGATCACCGCTCGCGCCGACACCGAAAACGCTCGCGCGGACACCAAAAAAGCGCCGCGGGGTTCTCCGCAGCGCCATCGACCCTTCAATAGCAGCATCTCGTACGCCGCTGGCTCAAGTGTTCACTCATTCACTGGGCCATTGGTCCAGCACGGAGGGCTTTACGATGTCCAGGGGCCGGCCATCGGCCCAGCGGACCGGTACCGGGAGAGCGGAGGACGGCGTGGCCGTGGACGAGCTGGACACCCGCATCCTGCGGCTGCTGCTGAAACAGCCGCGCACCAGCGTCCGGGAGTACGCCCGGCTCCTCGGCGTCGCCCGGGGCACGGTGCAGGCGCGGCTGGACCGGCTGGAGCGGGACGGCGTGATCACCGGGACCGGCCCGGTCCTCTCCCCCGCCGCGCTCGGGCATCCGGTGCTGGCCTTCGTGCACATCGAGGTGACGCAGGGCCACCTGGACGAGGTGGGGGACGCGCTCGCGCGGGTCCCCGAGATCGTCGAGGCGTTCTCGATCACCGGCGGCGGGGACCTGCTGACCCGGGTGGTGGCCCGGGACAACGCCCATCTGGAGGACGTCGTCCAGAAGCTGATCAGCCTCCCCGGCGTGGTCCGCACCCGCTCCGAGGTGGCGCTGCGCGAACGGGTCCCGCACCGGCTGCTGCCGCTGGTGGAGTCGGTCGGCCGCACCCGCCGGGGGCAGTGACGCACAGCCGGGCGAGGTTTTGCCCGGGGCGGTGACTGATTCGCGGCGCGCGTGCGTATCTCCTGTTGTCCGCGCCCGCCCGACCCAGGAGGAACGATGCGCGTCACGCGCGCCACCGCGGGTACCGCCTTCGTGATCGGTGCCCTGCTCCTCACCCTCACCGCGCTCGCCTACCCGACCATGCTCGGGGTGCGGAACACCACCGGTGGCCCGGACCGTGTCATCGCCGACACCCGGTACGGTCCGCTGACCGAGGCGGACCGGGACTTCGTGGTCAAGGTGCGGGCCGCGGGGCTGTGGGAACACCCGCTGGGGCTGCTGGCCATGGAGCGGGGGACCACACCGGAGATGCGGGAGGCCGGTGAGCACCTGGTGGTGGGCCACGCCCGGCTCGACGCCACCTGCCGCAAGATCGCGCCGGAACTGGGCATCGTGCTGCCCAACCGGGCCTCGCCGCAGCAGCAGCAGTTCGTGGCGACCGTGGAGGGCACGACGGGCAAGCAGTTCGACACCACGGCGGTCAACATCATGCGGGTGACCCACGGGCAGATCTTCCCGGCCATCGCCAAGATCCGCGCCAACACCGAGAACAGTCTCGTGCGTCAGCTGGCCGACCAGGCCAACGACACCGTCCTGGACCACATCACCGTCCTGGAGAAGACCGGGCTGGTCAACTTCGACCAGGCCAACCTCCAGCAGACCGCCCCGCCGCAACTGCCCGCGGCCCAGGTCACGCCGCCGGCCCCGCAGCCGGGGGAACCGGTGGTGTCGCTCACCGAGCCGCCGGGACTGGAGGTGAACACGACGTCGCCGACGCCGAGTGCCAGTGCCGGCTGAGGTCCCTCCGGAAGGCCGGCCTAGGAACGGCGGCGGGGCTTGCCGCGCCGGGCGCCGCTCTTCGCCCCGGTCTGCTTGCCCGCGCCGGGTGTGCGGTGGCCGCCGCCGCGCCCGGTCTGCTTCTTCGGGTCGGACTTGCGCGGCTGCGGCGCGGCCTGCGCGCGGCCCCGGGTGCTGTTCACGGTCCGGCCGCGGACGATGCCGATGAAGTCCTCCACCAGGTCCGTGTGCGCGTCCTGGGGCCAGGACAGCGCCACCGCGGACTGGGGGGCGTCGGTGACCGGGCGGTGCGTGAGGTCCTTGCGGTGGTGCAGGCGGGCCAGCGACAGCGGCACGACGAGCACGCCCACCCCGGCCGCCACCAGTTCGACGGCGTCGGCCGTGGTGGCGGGGCGTTCCAGGGCGGGCCGGCCCGGCCGGGTCTCCCAGGCCAGCACGTCGTCCAGGGGATGGAACAGGATCTCCTCGGCGAGATCGGCCACGGTCACCTCGTCGGCGGCCGTGACGAGGTGGTCCTTGGGCACCACCACGACCGTCGTCTCGGTGTAGAGCGGGATGGCGCTGAGGACGTCACGGTCGACGGGCAGCCGCACCAGGCCCGCGTCGGCGTCGCCGGCCAGCAGCGCGCCGGCCGCCTCGGCGGCGCCCAGCTGGGCCAGGGACAGCGGGACGCCCGGTCGCCGCTCGCCCCAGATGCGCACCCACTTGCCGGGCATCACCCCGGGGACGTAGGCGAGACGGAACGGGTCGGGGGCTGGCGAGGCTGTCACCGGGCCAGGTTACCGGCCCGCGCACGGGCGCAGCCGCGCCCGAGGGCCGTCCCGGCCACCCTCCGCTCACGGTGTGGTCGGCGGTCGGTCGGCTGATCGATACCCTGGACGCCATGACCGAGCACCAGAACACCCAGACGATGAAGCCCGCCACCGCGGCGAAGAAGCTGGGTGTGTACCTCGACGCCACGCCCACCGAGTTCCAGGAGGGCACCGTCTCCCGCGCCGAGCTGAACGCGCTCCAGGCCGAGCCGCCGCAGTGGCTGCGCGACCTGCGGCGCGACGGCCCGCACCCGCGGCCGGTGGTCGCCGCCAAGCTGGGCGTCTCCATCGCCGGGCTGCGCCGCGGCGGGGTCGACGAAGCGCTGACCACCGGGCAGATCGAGGCGCTGAAGCAGCAGGACCCCGAGTGGCTCCAGCGGGAGCGCGCCGTGCAGGCCGACGTCCGCAAGGAGGAGGCCCGGGTGAAGAAGCTGCACGCCGAGCGCGCCGAGCAGTCCTGACCCGGCGGCTCAGCCCTCCGCCTTCTGCTCCGTACGGCTCCACGCGTACTGCAGCCAGTCGGACAGCGCGACGGCGCTGAGGCCCGCGCACACCAGCCGGGCGGCCCGGGGCGTCCAGGCGTACGAGGCGACCAGCCCGCCGGCCACCCAGGCCGAGGTGCAGAACGGGCAGGAGACGAGGTCGCCGACAGCACGCCGCAGCCCGTCGCCGCGCGGCGCGTCGTTGACCTCGGAGCCGTGGCTGTCGGCCTCGCGCCGGGTGAAGGGCGCCCGCAGGAAGCTGGTCACCTTGTCCTTGGTCAGCAGCCGGGACGCCTTGAAGGTGGCCGTGCCCAGCAGCGCCAGGTCCCAGGGCGGGACCCCGTCGGGCAGCCGCACCCCGCGCCGGTGCGCCGTCCACGCGAACACGCCCACGCCGGTGGCGAAGGTGGTCGCGAGGGCCGCGTACCCGCCGAGCGGCGTGCCCTCCTCGTCGCCGTAGACCCGCTCGCCGTCCGTCATACATGCCTCCCTGTGGCCCTCTCGCCGTCCGTCATCCGTGCCTCCCCGTGGCCGTCTCACCGGTCCTGCCGAACAGGTCCGCCCAGTCCGGCGGCAGTTGGTCCAGCAGCTGCCCGACCTGGCCCGCGGAGACCGTGTCGGCCACCGTGGACAGGACGGCGCTGGAATCCCATTCCGCGGTGCGCGGGCGCGCGCCGGTCTGCTGCGCCACCCGCCGCAGGAACTCCGCCCGGTCGAACGACTCGGGGCGCCCGCGTTCCAGGCGCAGCGCCTCGTCCAGCGGAGCGGGCAGCTGCGCGGCCAGCTCACCCGCCTCCTCGGGCACGATCCGGGAGGCGAGGACCCAGAGGACCGCTTCGGTGACCTGTTCGGCCTCCTCCTGGCTGTGGTACTCCCCGCGGTCGCGGACCTGGGTCAGGAACTCGTCCACCCTCACGACGTGCCTCCTCGGCTCGATCTTCCGCACGGGTGCCCGCCCCCCGGACGGAGTAACCGGCGCCGCCGCGTTCATCCGCGTCCGCGCGCCGTCCGGGCCGGGCCGGAGGCCGGATCGAACGCCAGGCCGAGTGCCAGGTCGACGGGATCGACCCGGAAGAGGGCCTGTCCGGCGGCGGTGCGGGCGCGGCGGGCGGGGCCGTCGGGAGTGAGCCGGCGCAGCGCGGCCAGCAGGTCCGCGTCGTCCGCGGCGGCCTCCGAGACGCCCAGCGCGGCCATGGCCCGGACGCCGTCGGTGCCGTGGCCGGGGATCGGCCGGTGGCCGACGACCGGCAGTCCGGCCGCGAGCGCCTGTACGGCGGTCTGGCCGGCCGCGTTGTCGACCAGGGCGCGGGCCGTGCGCAGCAGACCGGGCATGTCCGTCACCCAGCCCAGGGCCAGCGTGCCCGGGACGCCGGACAGCCGGCGGCGCAGCCGCTCGTCGGCACCGCACAGCACCACCGGCAGGAAGCCGTTTTGGGCCAGCAGCCGGGCGGTGGTGTCCAGGTGCGAGGCGACGCCCCAGGCGCCGGAGGCCAGCACCACCGGGGTCCGGCCCCGGCCGTGCCGGGCGAACAGCCGCCGCCAGCCGTCGGCGCCCGGGGCCTCGGCCCGGAACGCCGGGTCCACGACGGGACCGCAGGCCCGGGCGGGCACCCCGGTGCTGCGGTGGGCCGCGCGGGCGGAGGCGTCGGTGAGACACAGGTAGTGGTCGTTGCCCGGGTGCAGCCACTGCCGGTGCGGCACGAAGTCGATCACGAGCACGGCGCTGGGCAGGGACAGCCGGCCCCGGGCCCGGAGATGGCCGGTCAGCTGGGCGCCGAGGTGGAAGACCGGGACCACGACGTCGGCCGCCGTCCGCTCGGCCAGTTCGCTCAGCCGGTCGCCGGCCAGCCGGGCCAGCGGGGTGCCGCTGGGGCGGCGGCCGGGGCCGGGGCGCAGGAACAGCCGGTACAGGGCGGCGTACGCCCAGGGGAAGTGCCGTACCGAGCCGCGGTAGAAATGCCGCAGCCCGGCGCCGAGGCCGTACGGCAGCAGCGTGAGCACGTCGACGACCACGGCGTCGCCGCCGCGGGCGCGGGCGCGGCGCACCAGTTCGGCGGCGACCGTGTCGTGGCCGGCGCCCATCGCGGCGCTGAGCACCAGCAGCCGTCCGGCGGGCGGCGGGGGCACGGGGGCCGGCCGGCGGGGCGGGGACGGGCTGCTGGGGCGCACGGCGGTGGGAGTAGCCCGTACATATCCTTTGAAACCATGACCCCCTCAAATCATGACAAAGACGGCGTTTCGGTTGATCCTGTCGGGATACCCCGTCTTCGCCCGTCCCGCCGTCCCGCCGGACACCCGAGCGCCGACCGCTCCTACGGTGAACGGCCCGCAGCCGAGGTGGTTGGCATGGTCTCTGCGTTCTCCCGCCCCCGGTCCCCGGCCGCGCCGCCGGCCGCCGCGCCCGACGCGGCCGCCGCGCGCTCCCCGCGGCGCACGGACCCGGCGGGCACCCGGACGCGTACGGCGCTGGTGACCGGGGCCTCCTCCGGCATCGGCGCGGCGCTGGCCCGGCGGCTGGGGGCCGACGGCTCCTGGGACCTGGTGCTGACCGGCCGCGATCCGGGGCGGCTGCGCGCCGTCGCCGACGACTCGGCGGCCTCCGCGCTCGCCGTCGACCTCACCGCTCCCGGTGCCGACCGCCTGCTCGCCGACTTCACCCTGGCGACCGCGGGCCGGGTGGACCTGCTGGTGGCCGGTGCCGGGATCGGCTGGGCCGGGGAGTTCCGGGACATGCCCGCGCCCGCCATCGACGAGGTGGTCGGCACCGACCTGGTGGCCACGCTGCGCCTGGTGCGGCTGCTGCTGCCCGGCATGGTGGCGGCGGGCAGCGGGCGGGTGGTGATCGTCGGATCGCTGGCGGGCTGTGTGGGGGTGCGGGGCGAGGCGGTCTACTCCGCCGCCAAGGCGGCGCTCGGCACCTTCGCGGACGCCCTGCGCCTCGAACTGCGCGGGACCGGGGTGGGCGTCAGCCATGTGATCCCGGGTGTCGTGGACACCCCCTTCTTCGAACGCCGGGGAGCGCCCTACCAGCGGTCCCGGCCCCGTCCGGTGCCGCCGGAGCGGGTGGCCGACGCGATCCGGGACGCGGTCGTGCGCGGGCGGGACGAGGTGTACGTGCCGGGGTGGCTGCGGCTGCCGTGCCGGGTCCGGGGGGCGGCGCCGGGGCTGTACCGGCGGCTGGCCGCCCGGTTCGGATGAACGGGCGGCCGGGACGGGCGAGCGGGGGTGCGCGGCGGTGAGTGCGCTCACCGTCGTCCTCGCGCTGTTCGCGGCGCTGTCCAACGCCGCCGCGTCGGTGCTCCAGCGGCGGGCCGCCGCGCAGGACGCGGACGACGCCCCGCCGGGCCACCCGGTCCGCTGGCTGCTGCGGCTGGTCCGGGATCCGTACTGGGTCGGCGGCGCGGCGCTGCTCGCGGTGACGACCGTGCTCCAGGCGGCGGCGCTCGCGGTGGGCAGTCTGGCCGTCGTCCAGCCGCTGATGGCCAGTGAGCTGCTGTTCACCCTGGTGGTCGGCAGCGTGGTGTTCCACCATCGGCCCGATGCGACGACCTGGCTGGCGTTCGGGGCGCTGGCCGTGGGGCTGGCCCTGTTCCTGGGCGCCGCCTCGCCCTCGGCGGGCCAGGACACCGCGACGCCGGGGCGGTGGGCGGCGGCCGGACCGGCGGTGCTGTGCGCGGTGGCCGTGCTGGCCGCGGCCGGCCGGCTGACCCGGGGCGCGCCGCGTGCCGCGCTGTTCGGCGCGGCCTCGGCGGTGGCCTTCGGGGGGACGGCGGCGCTGCTGAAGGAGGTCACCGGACGGTTCCCGCAGGGCGTGGCCGCGGTACTGACCCAGTGGCCGCTGTACGCCACGGCGGTGGTGGGCGTACTGAGCTTCCTGCTGCTGCAGAGCGCGCTGCGGGCGGGCACGCTGGCCGCCTCCCAGCCCGCGCTGACCCTCGGCGACGCGCTGACCAGCGTGGCGCTGGGCTGGGTCCTGTTCGGGGAGGAGATCGCCCTCGGCATCCGGATCGTGCCCGAGGTGCTTGGGGTGGCGCTGATCGGCCTCGGCAGCCTGGGGCTGGCCCGCGCGCCGTCGGTGCACGGCACCTGGGACACGGCGGCGGCGGCCCGCGACGGTGACGGCCGGGCGCCATGACCGGCCCGGCCGACAGTACGGAGTCGGCCCGATGGCGGGCAGGCGTCCCCCACCCCACCGAAGCACCCCACCGAACCACACCACCTAAGCACCACCCCGCCCCACCACACCGATCAGGAGTCCCGGATGAGTGACCGGTACCGCGTGCTGCGCGCGGCGAGCGCCCTGGTGCCGTTGGCCGCGGCGCTCGCCCACATCGGTCCGGCCGCGACCTGGCTGCCGGGGCCGCGGCGCCGGCTGCTGCCCGGGCTGGCCGGTCGCGGCCGTCCCGGGCACGTCGCGCTCACTTTCGACGACGGACCCGACCCGGCGTCCACCCCGCGCTTCCTCGACGTGCTGGACGACCTCGGGGTGCGGGCGACGTTCTTCGTCC
>NZ_JBQOUX010000035.1:0-50567 GCF_052216785.1 Streptomyces sp. JW3
CCGGGCCCGGGCCCGGGCCGTCGGCGGGGCCGGCCGGCCGGGGCACCCGCGGGTCGGTTCCCTGCGGAGCCGGCCAGGCGGGCCGCTGCTCCTGGCCGGGGGCCGGGCCCGGCTGCCGGGCGGGGTCGGCGCCCCAGGCCGCGGCGGGCTCGGGGCGGCTGCCGTGCTGGTGGGCCGCCCGCGCGGACGCCGCCGGGGCGGGCTCGTCGGCGGGGTCCTCGTCGAAGAAGTGCGGGCCGGTCTCCTCCACCGAGGGGCCGGCCGGCCGGCCGGCGGGCGGCGGGGCGAGCGGCTCGCCGTCCCCGGGCGCCGGGCGGCTGGTGCCCGGTACCCAGGCGGCACCGTTCCAGTACCGGACATATCCAGGAATGGACGGGTCCGGGTAATACCCTTCGCGGGGCCTGTCGTCGCCCTGGGCCGGGGTTGGGGCGCTCATGTCCGTCGTCCCGTATCTGCTCGGTGGTGATGTGGAGGACTCCAGTATGGAGGCTCCACATCTATCAGACGGGTGCGTCCCGCACCGCCGGTCCCGCCGTACCCACCCCTTTCCGAGCGACCTCGCGCACGGGCCGCACACGGGGCTTCACACCTGCGGCGAAGATTTTTCCGTGAACCCGCGTAACGCTCGCCGCCGTGTCCCCTCTCCCTCGTGCGGGCCGCTTCCCGGCCCGCGCCGCACGAGGAAGGACACCCACCGATGCGTCACACCGTCGTTGAGCGGGAACTGGAACTGAAGCTCGTCCTGTCGTCCGAGCACAGCATCCCGGTCGCCGCCCGGCTCGCCTACCGCACCGACGACCCCTACGCCGTCCACATCGGCTTCCACATCGACTCCGCGCACCCCGTGCACTGGGCGTTCGCCCGGGAACTGCTGGTGGAGGGGGTGTTCCGGCCGTGCGGACACGGGGACGTGCGGGTGTGGCCGGCCAAGTCCCAGGGGCGCAGCGTGGTGCTGATCGGGCTGAGCAGTCCGGACGGCGACGCGCTCCTTGAGGCGCCGGCCGGACAGGTGTCGGCGTGGCTGGAGCGGACCCTGGTGGCCTGCCCCCCGGGCAGTGAGGGCGGGCGGCTCGGCCTGGACGACGGTCTGGCCGACCTGCTCACCCGGTGAGGTCAGAAGAGCTTGCCGGGGTTGAGGATGCCGAGCGGGTCGAAGGTCTGTTTGATCGCGCGCTGCATCTCGACGCCCACCGGGCCGAGTTCGCGGGCGAGCCACTCCTTCTTCAGGACGCCGACGCCGTGTTCGCCGGTGATGGTGCCGCCGAGTTCCAGCCCGAGGGCCATGATCTCGTCGAAGGACTCGCGGGCCCGCCGGGACTCGTCGGGGTCGGCGGCGTCGAAGCAGACCGTGGGGTGGGTGTTGCCGTCACCGGCGTGGGCGCAGACGCCGATGGTGAGCCGGTACTTCGCGGCGATCCGCTCGACGCCGGCCAGCAGGTCGCCGAGCCGGGAGCGGGGCACGCACACGTCGTCGATCATCGTGGTGCCCTTGACCGCTTCCAGCGCGGTGAGGGAGAGCCGGCGGGCCTGCAGGAGCAGTTCGGACTCGGCGGCGTCGTCGGCGGGGACCACCTCGGTGGCCCCGGCCGCCTCGCACAGCGCGCCGACGGCGGCGAGGTCGGCGGCCGGGTCGGGCGTGTCGAAGGCGGCGAGGAGCAGCGCCTCGGTGGTCTCCGGCAGTCCCATCCGGGCCAGGTCGTTGACCGCCTTGACGGTCGTACGGTCCATCAGTTCGAGGAGGGAGGGGGTGTGCCCGCGCTCCATGATCGCGCACACGGCCTCGCAGGCGGCGGTGGCCGAGCCGAACTCGGCGGCCAGCACGAGCTGCGCGGGCGGCTTCGGCCGCAGGGCGAGCACCGCCTTGACGACGATGCCGAGGGAGCCCTCGGAGCCGACGAAGAGGCGGGTGAGGTCGTAGCCGGCGACGCCCTTGGCGGTGCGCCGGCCGGTCGACAGCAGCCGGCCGTCGGCGAGCACGACGTCGAGGCCGAGGACGTACTCGGCGGTCACCCCGTACTTGACGCAGCACAGGCCGCCGGAGGCGGTGCCGATGTTGCCGCCGATGGTGCACGTCTCCCAGCTGGAGGGGTCCGGCGGGTAGGCGAGGCCGTGTTCGCCGACCGCGCGGGACAGGGCGGCGTTGACGACGCCGGGTTCGACGACGGCGACCCGGTCGACCGGGCTGATCTCCAGGATGCGGTCCATCCGGGTCAGGGAGAGCACGATCCAGCCGTCGTGCGCGTTGGCGCCGCCGGACAGGCCGGTGCGGGCGCCCTGCGGGACCACCGGGACGCGCAGCTCGGTGGCGACCCGCAGGACGTGCTGGACCTCTGCGGCGGTGCGCGGCAGGACCACGACGGCGGGGGTGCCGGCCGGGCAGAAGCTGGCCATGTCGTGCGCGTAGGAGGCGGTGACGTCGGGGTCGGTGAGGACGGCGTCGGCGGGCAGCGCGCCGCGCAGCCGGCCGACGAGGTCGCCGGTCGCCGCGGCGACTTCGGCGGCTTCGGCGGCTTCGGCGGCTTCGTCGCGAGGCGCTTCGATACGGCTCATGATCCTCAGGGTGGCACCGGGGGCCATCGGTGTGAACCCCGTCGGCGCCGCCCTTCGCCTGCCCGGGTGGTGTCGCCGGGCGCCGCACAGTGAGCGGTATGACAATCCGACTTCAGCGGCGTCCAGGTGGGTGGCGGCGGTGGCTGGTCGCCTCGGTGGCCGGGTCCGCCGTACTCGGTGGCGTACTGGTGCTGCTGCCCGGCGGGCCCGGTCAGCTGTGGGCGCGGGGCCCGGCGGCGGCGCCCGCGCCGGGGCCTGCGGCGATGGCGCACGACGCGGTGGCCGCCGGGGTGCCGGCCGCGCTGCCCGAGCTGGCGGTGCTGATCGGCGACCGGGAGGCGCGGGTGCGGGCCCGGCCGCTGGAGGCGCGGTCGTGGGCGGTGCTCGGGGCCGCCTACGTCGAGCAGGGGCGGCGGACCGCCGACCCCGCGCACTTCCCGAAGGCGGAGCGGGCGCTGCGTACCGCACTGCGCCTGAAGGAGTCGCCCGCCGCCCTGGAGGGGCTGGCCGCGCTGGCGGTGGCGCGGCGGGACTTCCCCGGGGCGAAGCGGTGGGGGGAGGCGGCGCGGCGGCTGGCGCCGAAGAGGTGGACCACCGAGGCGGTGCTGATCGACGCGTACACCGGGCTCGGCGACCACCGGGCGGTGGGGCGGGCGCTGGACCGGCTGGTGGCGCTGCGGCCGGGGACGGCGGCGGTACGGGCCCGCAAGGCCGCCGTGTACCGGGACCGGGGCTGGCGGGAGGACGCGGCCGCGCAGCTCGCGGACGCGGTGGCGGCGGCCGGGACGCCGGCCGAGCGGGCGGCGTATCTGGAGCAGGCCGGGCGGCTGGCGTTCGAGCGGGGGGACCGGGCGGCGGCGCTGCGGTACTTCCAGGAGGCGCTGCGCACCGATCCCGACCAGCGGGCCGCGCAGGCCGGGCAGGGGCGCGCGCTGGCGGCGCTGGGACGGACCTCGCAGGCGCTCACGGCGTACCAGGCGGCGCTCGACCGGCAGCCGCGCCCCGAGGACGCGCTGGAGCTGGGGGAACTGTACGAGTCACTGGGGCTCGGGCAGGCCGCGCGGGTGCAGTACGACCTGCTGCGCGAGCGGGCGCGGGCCGCCGCCGCGAGCGGGGCGGACGCGGAACTGGTGCTGGGGCGGTTCGAGGCGGAGCACGGGGACGCGGCGGCCGCGGTGCGGCGGCTGCGCGCCGAGTGGCGGCGGCAGCCGTCCACCGCCGTGGCGGACGCGCTGGGGTGGGCGCTGTACCGGGCCGGGCGGGCCGGGGAGGCGCTGCCCTACGCGGTGCGGGCGACGGACAGGGAGCGTGGGGGCGGGGTGCGCAGTGCGGCGTATGTGTATCACCGGGGGGTGATCGAGGGGGAGTTGGAGCGGTACGGGGCCGCGCGGCGGCATCTTCAGGAGGCGGTGCGGATCAATCCGTGGTTCTCGCCGTTGGACGCGCCTCGCCTGCGGCGGGCCTTGGCGGAGTTGGGCGAGCCCTCCGTTGAGGGCCCGCCCTCGGGGTAGGGGCCGTGCGCGGTTCCCCGCGCCCCTGAAGGGCGTTACAGGTTCCCGCGTTTTTCCTGTTCCCGCTCGATCGCCTCGAACAGGGCCTTGAAGTT
This sequence comes from Streptomyces sp. JW3, assembly GCF_052216785.1. Lineage (NCBI taxonomy): Bacteria > Bacillati > Actinomycetota > Actinomycetes > Kitasatosporales > Streptomycetaceae > Streptomyces > Streptomyces sp. JW3. Next base: position 4,157 of record NZ_JBQOUX010000035.1, read on the forward strand.
GCCCTTGCCGAAGCCCATCGAGCCGTGGCGTTCGATGATCTCGAAGAAGACGGTCGGGCGGTCCTGGACCGGCTTGGTGAAGATCTGGAGCAGGTAGCCGTCCTCGTCGCGGTCGACCAGGATCTTCAGCTCGCGCAGGGTGTCGACGGGGACCCGGGTCTCGCCGGCCCACTCGCCGAGGGTGTCGTAGTAGGAGTCGGGCGTGTCCAGGAACCGGACGCCGTTCTCCTTCATGGTGCGCACGGTGCGCACGATGTCGTCGGTGCCCAGCGCGATGTGCTGGACGCCCGCGCCGCCGTAGAACTCCAGGTACTCGTCGATCTGCGACTTCTTCTTGGCGACGGCGGGCTCGTTGATCGGGAACTTGACCTTGAGGGTGCCGTCGGCGACCACCTTGGACATCAGGGCGCTGTACTCGGTGGCGATGTCGTCGCCGACGAACTCCTTCATGTTGGTGAAGCCCATGACCCGGTGGTAGAAGCCGACCCATTCGTTCATCCGGCCCAGCTCGACGTTGCCGACGCAGTGGTCGACGGCCTGGAAGGTGCGGTGCGCGGGCGGCTCGACGATCGGGTCGGCGGTGACGTAGCCGGGGAGGTAGGGGCCGTCGTAGCCGGTGCGTTCGACCAGGGTGTGGCGGGTCTCGCCGTAGGTGGCGATGGCGGCGAGGACGACCGTGCCGTGCTCGTCCTTGGCCTCGTGCGGCTCGGCGAGCGAGCGGGCGCCGTGCTGGACGGCGTAGGCGTACGCGGCGCGCGCGTCCGGCACCTCGATGGCGAGGTCGATCACGCCGTCGCCGTGCTCGGCCACGTGCGCCGCGAGGAAGCGGCCGTGGTCGGTGGCCGGCTTGATGACGGAGGTGAACACGAACCGGGCGGAGCCGTTCTCCAGGACGTAGCTCGCGGTCTCGCGGCTGCCGTTCTCCGGTCCGGAGTAGGCGACCAGCTTCATGCCGAAGGCGGTGGAGTAGTAGTGCGCGGCCTGTTTGGCGTTGCCCACGGCGAAGACGACCGCGTCCATTCCCTTGACCGGGAAGGGGTCGGCCTGCCGGGCGGTGTCGGGAGTGTGGTGTGTGGTCTGCGTCATAGCCGCAGGGTCCCCCGGGTCCGCAAGGTGCGCAATAGTTCTAGTTTCGGGTGGGCAATCTGACCAGTGGTACGGCGGTCAGGGCCGGCTTTGTGTACAGGGTGACCAGGTGGGAGGCGGGCGGATGGGGATCGACGGTCTGGACGGGCGGATCATCGTGCTGCTGGCGCGGGAGCCGCGGATCGGGGTGCTGGAGATGTCCCGGCGGCTGGGGGTGGCCCGGGGCACGGTGCAGGCGCGGCTGGAGCGGCTTCAGTCGAACGGAGTCATCCGCGGGTTCGGACCGGAGGTGGACCCGGCGGCGCTCGGCTACCCGGTCACGGCGTTCGCCACGCTCCAGATCCGGCAGGGTCAAGGGACCGATGTGCGGGCGCACTTGGCGTCCGTGCCGGAGGTGCTGGAGCTGCACACCACCACCGGCGGCAACGACATGCTGTGCCGGCTGGTGGCCCGCTCGAACGCCGATCTCCAGCGGGTGATCGACCGGGTTGTCAGTTTTGATGGCATCGTCCGGGCCGCCACGGCGATCGTCATGGAGAATCCCGTCCCCCTGCGGGTCATCCCGCTGGTGGAGCAGGCGGCCGAGGACTCGGAGGCGACCTGAGCGAGGGGCGGTGAGCGGCGGTGAACTTCTGGGAGTTTTTGGGCAGCCGCCACCAGCAGCTGCTGGCGGACGCCGGGCAGCACGCCAGCGCCGTCTTCCAGTGCATGATCGTGGCGACCGTCCTGGGCGTTCTGATCGGGGTGGTCACCTACCGGAGCGAGTGGGCCGGAAATCTGGCGACACTGGCCACTTCGACCGTCTTGACCATTCCGTCACTGGCGATGATCGGTCTGCTCATTCCGATCGTCGGGCTCGGGGTGCCGCCGACGGTGACCGCGCTGACCCTGTACGGGCTGCTGCCGATCGTGCGCAACGCGATCGTCGGGCTGCGCGGCGTCGACCCGGCGCTGGTGGACGCCGCCAAGGGCATCGGCATGTCCCGGGTGGCCCGGCTGCTGCGGGTGGAGCTGCCGCTGGCCTGGCCGCCGATCCTGACCGGCATCCGGGTCTCCACCCAGATGCTGATGGGCATCGCGGCGATCGCCGCGTACGCCTCCGGCCCCGGGCTCGGCAATGAGATCTTCCGCGGGATCGCCTCGCTGGGCAGCAAGAACGCGCTCAACCAGGTGCTCGCGGGCACGCTCGGGATCATCGTCCTGGCGCTGCTGTTCGACGCCGCGTACGTCCTGCTCGGACGGCTGACCATTCCCAGGGGGATCCGTGCCTGAGACGACGACCGGGACCGACGACCGCGAGGCCCCCGCCGGGGGCGCCGCCATCGAGCTGGAGAACCTCACCAAGCGCTACCCGGGCAGTGCGCAGCCCGCCGTGGACAACGTCTCGATGGAGATCGGGGCGGGCGAGACGGTGGTCTTCGTCGGCCCCTCGGGGTGCGGGAAGTCCACCACCCTGAAGATGATCAACCGGCTGATCGAGCCGTCCGGCGGCCGGATCCGGATCAACGGCGAGGACGTCACCGACATCGACCCGGTGAAGCTGCGCCGCAAGGTCGGCTACGCGATCCAGTCCTCCGGCCTGTTCCCGCACATGACGGTCGCGCAGAACATCGCACTCGTACCGCGGATGACCGGCTGGCCGAAGGCCCGGATCAAGGACCGGGTGGAGGAGATGCTCGACCTGGTCGGGCTCGATCCCGGCGAGTTCCACGGCCGCTATCCCCGCCAACTGTCCGGCGGCCAGCAGCAGCGGGTCGGCGTGGCGCGGGCACTGGCCGCCGATCCGCCGGTGCTGCTGATGGACGAGCCGTTCGGCGCGGTCGACCCGATCACCCGCGACCACCTCCAGGACGAACTGATCCGGCTCCAGCACGAACTGCACAAGACGATCGTCTTCGTCACCCACGACTTCGACGAGGCGATCAAGGTGGGCGACCGGATCGCGGTGCTGCGCGAACAGTCGCACATCGCGCAGTTCGACACCCCGGAGGCCATCCTCACCAACCCCGCCGACGACTTCGTCTCCGGTTTCGTCGGCGCCGGCGCGGCGCTGAAGCGGCTCAACCTCACCCGGGTCCGGGACGTCGGCATCACCGACTACCCCACCGTCACCATCGACGACCCGCTCCAGCACATCTTCGACCGGCTGCGGGACAGCGGCAGCAACGAGATCCTGCTCCTGGACAAGCGGCGCCGCCCCTACAAGTGGCTGCGGCGCGGCGACCTGATGCGGGCCAAGGGGTCCCTGGCGCGGGCCGGGGCGCTGGTGCACGACACGGTGACGGCGGACGCGACGCTGCGGGACGCGCTGGAGGCGGTGCTCACCGACAACGCGGGGCGGGTCGCGGTCACCGGGCGGCGCGGCCAGTACGAGGGCGTCGTCGACATGGAGACGCTGATGAACTCCGTGCACGAGCTGCTGGAGGCGGACCGGCTGGACGCGCTGGAGCACCAGCACGACCTGGCGGAGGCGCGGGCCGAGCGCACCCACTCCGAGCAGGAGGGGTTCCAAGGAGGGGCGGGACCGGCCCGATGACTCCCTCCTCCCGCTTCCCCGGCTCCGGCGACCCCGGCGGCCCCGGCGACCCCGGCGGCCCCGGCGACCCCGGCGGCCCCGGCGACCCCGACGGCCCCGGCGACCCCGACGGCCCTGGCGGCCGCCTCGTCACCGACGACGACGCGACCGAGCTGGACACCGCCGCTCCCCCGCCGTCCCCGGCCGCCACCCGCCGCCGGGTCGGCTGGCGCAAGCTCACCTTCCTGCCCGCCGTACTGGTCTGCGTACTGCTGGCGACCTGGCTGTGGTTCCGGCAGGCCGACCTGGACGCGCTGAGCGAGAACGCCCTGTCCGACGGCCAGGTCACCAAGGCGCTGTGGCAGCACGTGCAGCTGACGGTGATCTCCACCTTCTTCGTCCTGATCATCGCCATCCCGCTGGGCGTCCTGCTCACCCGCCGCGTGTTCCGCAAGGCCACCCCGGTGGCCCTCGCCTTCGCCAACATGGGCCAGGCCACCCCGGCGATCGGCCTGCTGGCGCTGCTGGTGATCTGGCTCGGCATCGGCCGCCGGGCCGCCCTGATCGGCATCATCATCTACGCGATCCTGCCGGTGCTGTCGAACACCATCGCGGGCCTGAAGGCCAACGACCCCACCCTGCTGGAGTCGGCCCGCGGCATCGGCATGTCCCCCTTCGGCGTCCTCACCCGCGTCGAACTCCCGCTCGCCGTCCCGCTGATCCTGGCCGGCGTACGCACCGCCCTGGTGCTGAACGTCGGTACGGCGACGCTGGCGACCTTCGGCGGCGGGGGCGGCCTCGGCGTACTGATCACCACCGGCATCACCAGCCAGCGGATGCCGGTGCTGGTGCTGGGCTCGGTGCTGACCGTCGCCCTGGCCCTGCTGGTGGACTGGCTGGCCTCGCTGGCCGAACTGCTGCTGCGGCCCCGGGGTCTGGAGGCGGGCACATGAGACGACCCCTCGTCCTGCTGCTCGCCGGGGCGCTGCTGGCCGGCTGCGGCCTGACCAGCGGCTCCCCGATGGTGGACGACGTCCGGCCGGGCTCGATCGGCCGCGGCGAGCCGCTCAAGGGCGCCGATCTGACCGTCGTGTCGAAGGAGTTCACCGAGCAGCTGATCCTCGGCGCGATCATGGGCATCGCCTTCGAGGCGGCCGGCGCGGAGGTACTGGACCGCACCGGCATCCAGGGCTCCGTGGGCACCCGCGCGGCCGTCGAGAACGGCGACGCGGACGCCACCTACGAGTACACCGGCACCGCCTGGATCACGTACCTGGGCAACAGCGACCCGGTCGCCGACCCGCACCAGCAGTGGGAGGCGGTGCGGAAGGCGGACGCCAAGCAGGGCCTGACCTGGCTGCCGCCGGCGTCGATGAACAACACGTACGCGCTGGCCATGAACCGGGCCAACTACCGGAAGTACGGCACGAGGACGCTGTCCCAGGTGGCCGCGCTGGCGAAGTCCGACCCGGGGGCGGTGACGCTGTGCGTGGAGGGCGAGTTCGCCAACCGCGCGGACGGGCTGCCGGGGCTGAAGAAGGCGTACGGGATGAGCGTCCCGGCGGGGAACGTCACACAGATGGACACCGGCATCATCTACACCCAGACCGCGAAGGGCGCCTGCACCTACGGCGAGGTGTACACCACCGACGGGCGGATCAAGTCCATGGACCTGGTGGTGATGGAGGACGACCGGAAGTTCTTCCCGAACTACAACGCGGCGCCCATGGTCCGCACCGCCACCATGAAGAAGTGGCCGGCCATCGCCGGCGTACTCGACCCGGTGACCAAGGCGCTGACCAACTCGGTGGCGCGGGAGCTGAACGCCAAGGTCGACGTGGACGGCGAGGACCCGCACCAGGTGGCGCTGGACTGGATGGTGGCGAAGGGGTTCGTGAAGGAAGGGTAGATCAGCAGCTGGGGACGTCGCCGCCGGCGTCCAGGGCGTGCAGCGCGGCGACCGCGCCCTTCAGGGACGTCACCGGGATCAGCCGCAGCCCCTTCGGCAGCTCGGCCCCCGCGTCCGCGCACTCGTCCTTCGGGACCAGGAACACGGTGGCGCCGTCCCGCCGGGCGGCCTTCGTCTTCAGCGGTACGCCGCCGACGGCGCCGACCCGCCCCTCGGTCGTGATCGTGCCGGTGCCGGCGATCGTCCGGCCGCCGGTGAGGTCGGAGCCGTCCAGTTTGTCGACGATGCCGAGGGAGAACAGCAGCCCGGCGCTGGGGCCGCCCACGTCGGCCAGCTTCAGGGTGACGTCGACGTCGGCGGGGTCGAGGTCCAGGTAGCTCAGCGCGGCGGCGGTGGCGGAGTCCTGGGACTCCTTCATCTGCTTCTCGTTGTACTGCTCGATCTCCTGCTCGTCGTCGCCGCTCGGGTACACCGCGTCGCGCGGCATGACCGCCCGGTCGGTGGCGAACCAGTTGCCGAGGACATCGCCGAGGGAGACGCTGGTGTCCGGGCCGGTCGCCTCGATGGTCGTCATCCGCAGCTGGCCGGTGGTGTCGTGGACCGGCGCGCCGGAGATGGTGATCACCGGGGTGCCCTGGTTCTTCCCGAGCACGTCGGCCGTCATCCCGGGCTGCGCCACGGAGAACGGCAGCGGCGCGAACACCGCCGTGGTGAACAGCGCCACGACGGGCAGCGCGCAGACGGCCAGGGCCTTTGGACGCGTGAGACGAGAGAGCACGGAGTCAATCTAACGCGGCGGTGATCGGCGCCCGGCATCCGTGTCGGCGCAGCGCCAGCGCGACGTCGTCAGCGCAGCGCTCCGCGGCGACGTCAGCGCAGCGCTCCGCGGCGTCGTCAGCGCAGCGCCTCCGCGACCTCCCGGGCCGCGTCCATCACGCGCGGGCCCACCCGCTCCGGGACCACGTCCGAGAGCATGACCACACCGACGCTGCCCTCGACACCGGACACCCCGACCAGCGGCGCGGCGGCCCCGCACGCCCCGGCCTCCAGCTCGCTCGCGGTGAGCGTGTAGCCGAGGTCGGTGGCCGGCTGCTGCCGGGCGGCGAGGATCGCCTTGCCGGCGGCGCCGCGCTCCAGCGGATGCCGGAAGCCGGGCCGGTAGGCGACGTGGTAGTCGGTCCAGGTCGGTTCGACGACGGCCACGGCCAGCGCCTCCGCCCCGTCCACCAGCGTCAGGTGGGCGGTGGCCCCGATGTCCTCGGCCAGCGCGCGCAGCGCCGGCATCGCCGCCTCCCGGACCAGGGGGTGCACCTGGCGGCCCAGGCCCAGCACCCCGAGCCCGACCCGGGCCCGGCCGCCCAGGTCACGACGGACCAGGGCGTGCTGTTCCAGGGTGGCCAGCAACCGGTACACGACGGTACGGTTCACCCCGAGCCGGTGGGACAGCTCGGTGACGGTCAGCCCGTGGTCGGTGTCGGCGAGCAGCTTGAGGACACGCAGTCCCCTGTCGAGCGTCTGAGAGGTCTCCGCGGTCACGACGCCCACTCCTTTTGTGGTGAGGTCTGCGGCCCCTTCGCGGCGGATGCGTCACCGAGTCCCGTCGGCGACGCGCTTCAGAGGCCGCCGATCGGCCGGCGGCCCGGTGAGTCCGGGCCCGAGTCGCTTCACGGCTGCGCTCCGCGGCGGCGCTGCCACGGGGCGTGTGCGTAGCGTGACAGTAGCGAGCCGGTCCGCTCAGCGGAAGGTTCCGTCCAGAATCCGGGCACCCGCAGGTACGGACTACCGGCGTTTGTCCGCATACGTACGGCACATGTCCGGTGACCGGCCGGTCACTTCATGCGGGTCGCCCACTCCTGCACCTTGGCGATGCGCTGCCGCAACTGCCCGGCGGTGGCCTCGGCGCTCGGCGGACCGCCGCACACCCGGCGCAGTTCGGTGTGGATGACGCCGTGCGGCTTGCCGCTCTGATGGACGTACGCCCCGACCATCGTATTGAGCTGCTTGCGCAGCTCCATCATCTCCTTGTGGGAGACCACCGGCCGCCGCTCGGCGGGCAGTTCGAGCAGGTCGGCCTCCTCGTCCGGCTTCTTGCGGCTGTGCGCGATCTGCCGGGCCTGCCGCTTCTGGAGCAGCATCTGCACCTGGTCGGGTTCGAGGAGGCCGGGGATGCCGAGGTAGTCCTGCTCCTCCTCGCTGCCCGGGTGGGCCTGCATGCCGAACTCGGCGCCGTTGTACATGACCCGGTCGAAGACGGCCTCGGACTCCAGCGCCTCGAAGGAGAACTGCTCCTGCTCGCCGGTGTCCTCGTCCTGCTCCCGGTTGGCCTCGTCCATCTCCTGCTCGGACTCGGCGTACGGGTCCTCCTCGCCGTCCTTCTTGGGCTTGTCGAGGACGTGGTCCCGCTCGCGCTCCATCTCGTTGGCGAAGGTGAGCAGGTCGGGCACGGTCGGCAGGAACACGGACGCGGTCTCGCCGCGCCGCCGGGACCGCACGAAACGCCCGACGGCCTGGGCGAAGAACAGCGGCGTCGAGATGGTGGTGGCGTACACCCCGACCGCGAGCCGCGGCACGTCGACGCCCTCGGACACCATGCGGACGGCGACCATCCACCGGTCGGTGCCGCCGCTGAAGGTGTCGATGTTCTTGGAGGCCCCGGCGTCGTCGGACAGCACGACGGTCGCCTTGCTGCCGGTGATCTCCCGGATCAGCTTGGCGTAGGCGCGGGCGGAGTCCTGGTCGGCGGCGATGACGAGGGCCCCGGCGTCCGGAATGGCCTTGCGTACTTCGGTCAGCCGCTGGTCGGCGGCGCGCAGCACGGACGGCATCCACTCGCCGCGCGGATCGAGCGCGGTGCGCCAGGCCTGGCTGATCGCGTCCTTGGTCATCGGCTCCCCGAGCCGGGCCGCGATCTCGTCACCCGCCTTCGTCCGCCACCGCATGTTCCCGCTGTAGCTCATGAAGATCACGGGCCGCACGACCCCGTCGGCCAGCGCGGACCCGTACCCGTACGTGTAGTCGGCGGCGGACCGCCGGATCCCGTCGTTGCCCTCCTCGTACACGACGAAGGGGATCGGGTTGGTGTCGGACCGGAACGGCGTACCGGTGAGGGCGAGCCTGCGGGTGGCCGGCTCGAACGCCTCCAGACACGCCTCGCCCCAGGACTTCGAGTCACCGGCGTGGTGGATCTCGTCGAGGATGACGAGGGTCTTGCGCTGCTCGACGCGGTTGCGGTGCAGCATGGGCCGGACGCCGACACCGGCGTAGGTGATGGCGATGCCCTGGTAGTCCTTGCCGAGCGGCCCCGCGCTGTACTCGGGGTCGAGCTTGATCCCGATCCGGGCCGCCGCCTCCGCCCACTGCTTCTTCAGGTGCTCGGTCGGCGCGACGACGGTGACCTGCTGCACCACGTGGTGGTGCAGCAGCCAGGACGCCAGGGTCAGCGCGAAGGTCGTCTTGCCGGCGCCGGGGGTGGCGACCGCCAGGAAGTCGCGGGGCTGCTCCTGGAGGTACTTCTCCATCGCCCCCTGCTGCCAGGCCCGCAGCTTGCCGGCGGTACCCCAGGGGGCACGGCCGGGGAAGGCCGGCGACAGGTGGTGCGAGGCGCTGGAACTGGCGGTGGTAGTCACGGTCTCCGAAGGGGGGTCGGTCGGCTCGGCCACGTATGACAACCGGGCCACCCTACCGGCGCCCCGACCCCACGGATGCCCGCCCGGCGCCGGGTCACCTGCGGGTGGGACGGACGTCACACGCCCTGCTGGGGTACGGCAAGGAGGAGCGCCCTTCGCTGCCGGAGGGCCGCCTTGGCCGCCTGATCGCGGCGGGCGAGGCTGGGGGCCGGCGGATCACGGTGCGGTGCGGCGGACGGGGGGCGGGCGATGTCGACGCGGGAAAGGGCCACGACGGGGAACGCCGGAAAACCCGCGCCGCCGCCGAGCCCCGCCCGGCACCGGCTGACGGGTGCGGCGCTGATCGTGCTGTCCGTGGCGGCGGCCCTGGCCTGTGGCTACGTCTTCACCACCTGGCTGCCCGCCGACCGCGCCCGGTACCGGGAGTACCGCGCGGCCGAGGTCTGCCCCGACCGTACGGTGGTCCCGGCGGCGGAGGACTGCCTGCGCGAGCTGGCCTTCACCGTCGAGGACGCCGAGGACCGGCCCAAGCACAGGACGGCGACGCTGCGCGGGGCGGCGCCCTTCCGGCACGTGGAGGTGGCGTTCGGCGACTCGGAACCCGTGCTGGCGGACCTCGGCCGGGGCGACCGGGTCACCGCCACCGTCTGGCGCGGCGTGGTGGTGGCGGTCGCCGAGCGGGACGCCCGCCAGGAGTCCTCCGACGCGCCCCGCGCCGAACTCCAGATGCACGCCGCCTTCGGCACCTTCGCGGGGCTGGGCGCGGCACTGGCGCTGGCCTTCGGCACGGTACGGCTGGCCCGGCCCCGCCGCCTCGGCGTCCTGACCTGGCGGCCGTACGGGAAGTGGCTGCTGATCACGGCGGGGACGGCCTGCGCCGCCGTCGGTCTGATCTCCGTATGGACGGGGCTGCCGTGGCCGCTGGTGCCGGCGGTCTGCGGGGCGGTGGTGGCGGCCACCGCCGTGTTCCTCCGCCGGGACCTGCGACGCGGAAACTGAGGCCGCTCACCGCTCCGTCCGCAGCCGGGTGGCCACCCATGCCCCCACGCTGACTGACCGTGCTGCGGGCAGCGCCCAGGGGCTTGGCTCGCGCCGTCGTCCGCGAGGGCCTTGACGACGCGATCGGTCGGCAGGTCGTCGCGTGCCGCGATCACAAGGACGGTGTCCATCGGCCTCAGTCCTTCGCACCCTCGTCGAGGGGCGGTGGATTCTTCACGTTGCCGTCGGGGACGGTCGGACTGTGCGTCGCCAGGTACGGCAGCGGCCCGTCGTACAGGCCGACCGACATCTGTAGTTCCTCGTCGTAGAGGGTGGGCGGCTTGACGATCGCTCCGGTGGAATCAGGGATTCGGGCGAACCGCAGTGCCCACGGCCTGCTGCTCGCGGTGGTCGGCGATTCGGCGCTGTGCGGGGCGCGTCCGCCTTCCGGGGTGAGAGGGAACGCCTCGCGAACGTCCGCAATCGTCATCGGGTGTCCTGCCTTTCCCTGCGCGGTGCTTGCTGTGTCCTGATCGACGCGACCCTGACCCTGCGGTCGCCTGGGGCGGCGCCGGTGCAGAAAGCAAGTCGCGGCGGCCCGCATCGCCACCGGGGCCGGTGCCGGCCGACCGGTTTCGCGGTCAGTGGTGCTCACGGGCTCGCCTGCCGTCCGGCCCGGTGCCGAGGACACCGGCAAGGCGGATAGCCCTTGTCGAACGACACCGGACCAGTGAACTCCGGGACACTCACGACGCCTCGGTCCTCGGTGACCGCACCGTCCCTGTTCACCCGGTAGACGTGCAGGGTCATTTTCACCACAGGCTGTTCACGGGCTGTGACTTCCATCCTGTCTGCGCTCCTTCTCACGTCGAGCGTTGACCGTGGTCCGGTCCGGACGCACGGCCATCGAGACAGCACCTCGTGTCCTAGGTCAGACATTAGCGTGTCCTAGGACACGAAACTACAAGCCAAGCCCCTTTCACCCGTAGGGATTACCCATGTCCTAGTACAGTCTTCTGTGCCCTAGGACGTAGCGCAGGGAGGCACCATGACAGAGACCGAACACCCGTACATGCGCGTCGCCGAGCGCATCCGCCGCCGCATCCTGGACGGCAAGCTGAAAGAGGGCGAGAAGCTGCCAGCGCAAAGGGAGTTGGCCAAGACGGAGGGAGTCTCCGTCGCCACCCTCGGCAGAGCACTGGACCAGCTGCAGGTCGAGGGATACATCACCACCTCGCGCCGGGGAACGTTCGTCGCCAACGCACCCGAGGTGGCGCCGTCCGGCTACGACCGCATCACGCGGGTCCTGCGGACCGGATCAGTGCTGGCCGAGGGCGAAACGATGATTGTGACAGCCGCCGAGCTGATCAAACCTCCGCAATATGTGACCGAGTTGTTCGATCTGGCGGAGGGCGATCAGGTGGTGCGACGCCAGTGGCACACCGGTAAGGGCCAGCAGCGCACAGGGCTGTACGTGACCTGGTATCCAGCTCACTTCGCCGCTGCGGTCCCGGAGTTGCTGTCGACCTCGGCGAAGTCTTCACCGGGGTTGCTGCTCAAGATCCAGCAAGCGACAGGCCGACGCCCCGCAGCGGGACGGGACGACATCCACGGCAGGGACGCGGACGCTCGTGAGGCAGGTTTCCTGGGCCTGCGCATCGGCTCGCCCATCCTCGCGGGTGCGTCGCGGCTGTGGGACAACGAGGGGGTCATCGAGTACGCCGAGTGGTGCCTGCCGTACCGGCTGACGGTCGGATACGAGTACAGCTTCGACGCCACGGCCGACGCATCGCCGTGACGTGGACCGCGGCACGCGGACGATCGCTTGAGCCCGCTCCCCGCCACGGCCTCTGATGCCTGACAAGGCAGACCGGAAGGGCGGTACACCTCCGGTGGGCCGCCCTTCCGGTCGTCCGTCTCAGGTGGCTTGAACCGCAGAAGACTCAACGGTGACAAGGACGTCCGCACCGACGGTCCTCGCCACGCAGCGCGTGCGCACGGGACCGAGGGTGAGCGCCGAGGTGAGGAAGTCGTAGCGCGACATGGTCAGTCCTCCTGGCCGCTGATCTCGGTCTTGGCCACCGCCTCCTTGATGGCGTCCTGGACGGCGGCGACGACGGTGGCGGTGTCGACGTTCTCGCCGAGCATGCTGACGAGCTTGTCGATGGTGGCCTGGAGGGCGTTGATCGCGACCTCGGAGCGGCGGGCCACGATCTCGATGTTGCGGGCGGACGTCGCCAGCGAGATGTACGGGTTCGTCTTGGCGGTCGCGCTGTTGGGGTTGGCTATCACCCCGTCCAGCTTGAGTGTCTTCTCCGCCGTCGCGGCGGCGATCTTCTTGATCTCGGCCTCGGTGAGCGCCACGTCTTCCTCTTCTCCGGCCGCCCACGCGGCCATTGCGGCGCGGCTCGCGAACTGAGCCACGTTGGTGTCCAGAGGGCTGGAGGTGTACTGGTGAATCAGCCAGTCGGCTTGGATGGAGGGCCGGCCGGGCTTGCCGTTGTACTGCGCGATCCACAGGCCGTCGCCGGCGTAGCTGGTGGTGTCGCGGGTGGTCCAGTACGACTGCGAGCAGTACAGGAGGACCTTCCGGCCGCCGGCCTTGCCGCGCAGGTACTTGATCGCCTGGTCCTTCTCGGCGTTCGAGACGCCGGACTCCTCCCAGTCCACGGCCAGGAACTCGGCGGCGCGCGGGCCGGCCTGGGCGAGGAAGTAGTCCATCTGCGCCGTCATCGAGGAGGACGCGGACAGGTAGTGGTAGTGGCCCACCACTCGGCCGTTGTCCCGGGCACGGGCGGTCTGCGCCGCGTGTTTGGGGTTGACGTAGGACGTGCCCTCGGTCGCCTTCACGACCACGAAGTCGTGACCGCTCAGCGAGTAGGTGGAGCTCTGGTAGTTCGATACGTCGATGCCGCTGATCGTCATGCCGCTCCTCAAGCGGTGAGTCGGAACTGGTACACGTCGGTCTGCGAGCGCGGCGCCTGGTACGTGGACCGGCGCGTCCGGAACCAGCCGCCGTCGCCCCAGGACGTGCCCCAGCTGTTCGGCAGGGCGAGCACCGTCTGCTCCGGGCCGATGCGCTCGCCGACCCGGACGACACGCTCCAGGACGGCGCCACCCACCTCATGCCCACCAGCCTCAGAGGAATACTCCCAGCCGTCCGTGTCGATGAAGCCGGCCCGGTCGGGGTCGAAGAACGTCTCCGTGCGCACGCAAGCGACTGCGGCGGACAGCCCGGCCCCGACCCGTTCATGAACGGCGTATGGCAGTCGCGTTGCGGCCCCGGACGATCCCTTGAGCCCGCTCCCCCGCCCCGCCTACGGTCGGATCACGAACGACGCACACGGCCGTGTGCCCGAGTGGTTCAGGGACTCGCCTGCAAAGCGAGTTACGCGGGTTCGATCCCCGCCACGGCCTCTGGTGCCTGACAAGGCAGAACGGAAGGGCGGCACGCCTCGGGTGTGCCGCCCTTCCGGTCGTCGTCCCCGTACGCCGGAACAAGAGATTCCGATTTTGAGATGAAAGATTAGTACAACTCGGTGACGTCCTCGCGAGTCTCTCCCACATCCGGACCATGATCCGGCCCCTCGTGCTCGGAGAATCATGCGCAAGCATTACGCGGCGGTCGTCAGCGTCGTCGCTCCCCTGGTCGTCCTTGCCGCCGTGGCGCCCGCCGCCCACGCCGACACGACCGTGGGAGACACCCGCATCACATCCATCACCTTCGGCAAGGCGACCACCGGCGTCGGCGCCACGCTCGGGGCATCGGTCAGCGTCACGCTGACCGCCACGGACAACTCCGGGATCGACAGCGTCATCGGCCCCAAGCTGGTGGGCCCCGACGGGCTGATCATCCGGCCCACCCGCAACGAGTGCACCGCGCAGAGCGCGACCACCGTGCGATGCGTCTACAGTCTCCCGCTCTCGCCGGACGGCACGGACGCGCAGGACCTGCGGAACAGTTCGGCGGGCGCCTGGCGCTTCAAGGCCAAGGCCGTGGCCAACGACGGCGGCTCCCACCACCTGTCGCCGGGCGCACCGCTCAGCGTCAAGCGGCACGCCAAACTGGAGGCCGCCCAGGCCACGCCCGAGCCGGTCGACAAGGGCGGCAAGCTCACCGTCACGGGCTGGCTCCGGCGAGCCAACTGGGACACCAACGTCTGGGACGACTACGCGGGCAAGTCCGTGGCCCTCCAGTTCCGCAAGTCCGGCACCGACACCTTCAAGACCGTCAAGACGGTCACCACCGACAGCGCGGGCAAGCTGCGCACCAAGGTCACCGCGAACACCACCGGCACTTGGCGCTGGCGGTTCACCGCCAACACGATCGCCACGGGTGCGACGTCGCAGGGCGACCGGGTCGTGGTGCGCTAGAGCCCGTCTTCGAACGGATCTTGCCGAAGACTCGATGCCCTTGCGGGCGAGGCGGTGCCGGATCCCTCGGGAAACGAGCCATCGGCGCAGGTGGCGATCGTCGTAGCCCTTGTCGCCGTGCAGTTTGCCGGGTCGCCGGGGCCGGTTCGGTCGGCCGGGGTGTAGGGCGCGGCGAAGAAGTGCGGGCGTTCGGTGAACGAGCCGGGGTTCATGCAGGCGTCGGCGACGCCCAGTTCCTTGGCGGCCTCGCGGCGGATCGCGGCGGGCGGGTCGTCCGCGTCGAGCAGGCCCGCCGCCGCCTCGATCAGCATGCCGTCGGGGTGGTCGTCGACGTCCTGCGAGAAGATCGGCGCCGCCTCCCGGTTCCGCGTGCTGCCCTGGGCGGGCGTGAGCGGACTGATCACCGACGCGGGCTCCGGCGATCCGGTGATCGAGCGGCTCACCGCACTCGGCGTGTGGATCCTCACGGCCGGCTGACGCACGCCGCCCGGTGCCGGGCCCACAGGGTGAGGGTGAAGGCGGGGAGGTCCGGGGCCAGCGGGGTCAGGGTGCCGGTGGGGCGGTGCCAGGTCAGGACGGCGCCCGTGCCGGCGTCCAGGACGACCGCGGCGCCGTCGGCCAGAGCGCCCAGGCGGACGAGGCGGTCCGCACCGGTGGGGAAGGCGGCGGGGCGGTCGTCGTCCGCCGCCCACTCGGCCAGGGTCGGCAGGGGCATGTCGCCGTCCTGGGCCAGCCGGAACGGGAACGCCTCGTCGGGCAGGCCGGTCTCGCGCAGGAAGCGGCGGGTGGGCTCGTGGGTGAGGCAGGAGGGGAAGTCGACCTCCTCGAACCGGGACACCCGGCCGCGGCCGAACTCCCGGTCCAGGAAGCGGTACGGCAGGTCCGCGGCCGGCGCCGTACGGCGGCTCGTGGCCAGCAGCAGGCAGCCGATCAGCACCGACGTCTTCCACAGCAGCGACATCTCGTTCCCGGCCGGCACCCGCCGCCCGGCGCCGCGGGCCCAGGACGGGTCCGCCACCGACGTCGCGTCCCGCACCAGGGTCAGCAGGGACACCGCCGGCCGGTCGGCCGTGGTGTTCGTGGTGTTCGTGATCGTCGTATCGCTCGTCGCCCCGCGCATGGTGTCCCCCGGTATGTCCGTGTGCCCGTAGGCGGGGCCGGCCGTGCCGCCCGTCCCCACCGCTTCGCACACTACGCGGCACCACTGACAACGCCCCTGCGCGCGAACCCCGTTCACCGTTCACCGGGTAGGACGCACCGGCCGCCCCGCGCGTTGCTCCGGGATGGTCCCGGAAACGGTGAACACTTCGGGCCCGAGTGTCATCGTTTTCCGGACCGGGGGTCAGCCCTCGGTGACCACGGCCGCCTGCGGCCGGATCGGCAGCCGGTTCACCGAACGCCCGGTCGCCGCGCGCACCGCCGACGCGACCGCCGCCGGGGACGCCACCACCGGCACCGCGCTGACCGCCTTCGCGCCGAACGGCGCGACCACGTCCCGCTCCTCCACCAGCTTCACGATCCGGATGTCCGGGGTGTCCAGGGAGGTCGGCAGGGCGTAACCGGTCAGGTCGGGGTGGCGGATCAGACCGCGCGGGGTGCGGAGGTTCTCGGTCAGCGCGATGCCCACGCCCTGGGTGACGCCCGCCTCGATCCGGGTGGTCAGCTGGGCGGGGTTGAGGATCCGGCCGACGTCCTGGGCCACCGCCAGCTCCACCACCCGTACCGACCCCAGTTCGACGTCCACGTCCACCACCGCGCGGATCGCGCAGAACGACATGCCGACGAAGGCGTCGCCCTGCCCGGACTCGTTCAGCGGCTCGGTGGGGTGCGGCCGGCACTGGGCGGTGGCCCACAGCTCCTTGCCGTCCAGCGCCTCGGTGACCGTCGTGGACAGCACCCCGTCGTACGAGGTGATCTTGCCGTCGGTGATCTGCAACAGCTCGGTGGACATCCCGAACTTGTGGGCCAGGGGCTGCAACAACTGGGTACGAACCATCTTGGCCGCCCGTTCCACCGCACCCCCCGACACCCAGGTGTGCCGGCCCCGGCAGCCCGGACCGGCCGGCGGCTGGTCGGTGTCGACGGGCGCCACGTGCACCTCGTCGATGCCGAGCGTCTCCTGCACGATCTGCCGGGCCAGCGTGGCGAACCCCTGCCCGGTCTCGACGGCGGCGCACAGCACCGTCGCCACCCCGTTCTGCACCTTCACCGTCGCCGTGGAGACCTCGTCCGCGCCCTCCGCGCCCAGCATGTGCACCATGCCGATGCCGTAGCCCACGCCCCGGCGCACCGCGCCCGGTTCGCCCGCGCCCTCGGGGCCGCCGGGCAGCAGCCACTCGTCGGCGGGGGTGTCCTTGGGCAGCGCGGGGAGCGGGAAGTCGCGTACCGCCGTCAGCAGTTCCGCGACCGGCGCCGGGCAGGTCACGGTCTGGCCGGTGGGCAGCACATCACCGGTGGCCAGGACGTTGCGCAGGCGCACCTCGGCCGGGTCCAGGCCCAGCTTCTTGGCGATCTTGTCCATCTGCGCCTCGTACGCGGCGCACACCTGCATGGCGCCCTCGCCGCGCACATGCCCGGACGGCGGGTTGTTGGTACGCACCGCCCAGCCCTCGATGAACGCGTTCGGCACGACGTACGGGCCGCAGGCGAAGGCGACGGCGGCGGCCAGCGCCTCGGCGGAGGTGTCGGCGTAGGCGCCGGCGTCGAGCAGGATCTGCGCCTCGACCTTGACCAGCCGGCCCTCGGCGTCCGCGTGGTGGCGGTAGCGCAGCAGGGTGGGGTGGCGGTGCACGTGGCCGAGGAAGGACTCCTCGCGGGTGGCGGTCAGCTTCACCGGGCAGCCGGTCTTCAGCGCCAGCAGGCCGAGCGGCAGTTGGAAGCCCTGGTCCTCGCGGTCGGCGGTGGCGCCGGGCACGCCGGTGACGACGACCTTGACCTGCTCGGGGGGCAGTCCGAAAGCGGCGGCGGCCGTGTCCCGGTCGGTGTGCGGGTCGGTGGAGGCCAGGTACAGCTCCACGCCGCCGTCCGGGCGCGGCACGGCGAGGCCCGCCTCGGCGCCGATCGGGGCCGGGTCCTGCCGGCCGATGCGGTACAGGCCCTCGGCGACGACCTCGCCGGCCGCCTCCGGGTCGCCGTGGCGCAGCGGGATGTGCCGGATCAGGTTGCCGTCGGGGTGCAGCGGCTCCGCCTCGAACGCCTGCTCGGGGTCGGTGACCGGGTCCAGCACCTCGTACTCGACGATGACGGCCGCCGCCGCCATCCGCGCGGTGTCCGGGTGGTCGGCGGCGACGGCGGCGATGGGCTCGCCGTGGTGGCGTACGACCTCGGCGGCGAAGACCGGCCGGTCGGCTCTGCCCCGTCCGTGCAGCGCGGCGCCCGGCACGTCCTCGTGCGTGACGACCGCCCGTACGCCGGGCATCTCGCGCGCGTGGCTGGTGTCGACGGAGACGATGCGGGCGTGCGGGTGCGGGGAGCGCAGTACGGCCGCCCAGAGCAGGCCCTCGGCCCACAGATCGGCGGCGTAGGGGAAGGTGCCCTCGGTCTTGGCGCGGGCGTCGGCCGGGTGCAGGGAGGCGCCGAGGCCGTGCGCGAGGGGCTCGGGGGCGGGGGCGGTCTCCGTGGTCGCCGCGGCCTGGGCGGTGGCTGCCTCGTTGCTCACGCCTGGCCTCCGTCGTCCTGGCCGTGGGGGTGGTCGTGGGGGTGGTCGTGCGGTTCCCGGGGGTGCGGGCCGGACGATCCCTGGGGGTCGAACGCCGACGGGTTGACGCCGCCGGCGCCGGGACCGGCCTGGTGCGGGATCCGGGCCTCGGCGGCGTCCGCGTCCGCGTCCGCCTCGGCACTCGCCTCGCGCTCGGCGACGACCTCGTCGACGGCGCGCAGGAAGCCGCGGTAGCCGGAGCAGCGGCACAGGTTGCCGCAGAGCGCCTGGCGGGTCTCCAGTTCGGTCGGGGCGGGGTTGCCCTCCAGCAGGTCGTGCATGGTCATCGCCATGCCCGGCACGCAGAACCCGCACTGCACCGCCCCGCACCGGGCCAGCGCGCGCTGTACGTCGGAGGGCTGCCCGTCGGCGGCCAGGCCCTCGACGGTACGGACCTCGCTGCCCGCCGCGGTCACCGCCGGGACCAGGCAGGAGGCCACCAGCCGGCCGTCGACCTGCACGTTGCAGGCGCCGCACTCGCCCTGCGAGCAGCCGTCCTTGGCGCCCGCGAGGCCGAGCCGCTCGCGCAGCACGTAGAGCAGCGACTCGCCGATCCAGGCGTCGGTGACGGGCCGGTCGGTGCCGTTGACGCGCAGCACGTAGGAGGCGAGGGGGTGTTCCTCGTGGCGGGCGGCGGGATCGGCGCTATCGACGGGCTCCTCGGGGGCGGGGTCCTGCGGGCCGTGCTCGGACTCGGACTCGGGCGCAGTATCGGGCACGGGCGCGGACTCGGGCGCGGGTTCGGGTTCGGCTCCCGCCGTCGCCTCCGCTTCCGTCGCCGCCTCGGTCCCCGCTTCGGCCTCTGCGCCCGTACCCGCGTCGGCTTCGGTCTCCGCCTCGGTCGCGTCCTGCGCGTCGGGGTCGGTGGCCGGCTCCGGGGACGGGGCCTCGCGCACCGGGGCGACGGGCGCCACGGGCTCCTCGGCGGCCTCCGGTCCGGCCTGGGCCTCGTCGGCCGGGGCCGGCGCCTCGGGCGGGTCAGCGGGGCCCTCGGCGGCCTCCTGGGCTCCGTGGGCTCCCTGCGCCTCGTCGGTCACCGTCTCGTCGGCCACCGGCCCGGCGGCGGGCTCGCCGCCGGCCTCGGCCGCGGGCCGCAGGTACGGGCGTACGTCCGGGAACTCCTGCCCCTGCGGGTACGTCCGCTCCTCCGGGCCCGGCTGCTCCTGCGCGAACCGCCGCCCGTCCGAGTACCGCTGCTGCTCCTCCGCGTACCGCTGCTGCTCCTGATACCGCTGCTCGTCCGCGAACCCCTGCTCGTCCGGGAACGACCGCGGCTCCGCCGCCGGGCCACCGCCCTGAACCGTTTCCGCGCCGGCCTCCGGGGCGGCCTCCTGGACGCCCTGCGCGCCGTACTCGGAACCGAAGTCCGCGCGAGCGTCGGAACCGCCGTACTCCGGGCCGAAGTCCGTCTCCGGCTCCCCGGCCCGCGCGCCCCACGGCGCGCCCGCCGCCTGGGTCGCCCACGGAGCGGGCGCGCCGCCCGGGAGGGTGGCCGGCGGGGTGCCGCCCCACTGCTCGACCAGGGACGACGTGGTGAACTCGCCGGACTCGTCCGGCAGGTCGCCGCCGGCCACCGGGATGGACCACTGCCCGGTCACGTCGTGGCCGGGCGCGGGCCCGGCCGTCTCCTCGGCGACGGCCTCGCCGAAGTCCCACTGGCTGGTGGCGCCCGGCTGGTAGGCGAACCGGTCGTCCTGCCCCGGGTGCGGGTCGTGCCCCCCGTACGGGGCGCCGCCGCCGTACTGCCCGTGCCCGGCCGTCCCGTACGGGTCCTGCCGTGCCGCGCCGTACACCTGCGCCGGGTCCGGACTCCCGTACTGCTGGGCGGCGTCCGGGCCGCCGTACGACGGCTGCTGCCCCGGCTCCGGCGCCTGCCACTGCGTGCCGTCCACCGGTGCCGACGGCATCGGCCAGGTGCCGGTGCCGGCGGGGTCGGTGCCGGCGGCGGGGGCGACCGTGATCTGCGGGGGCACGAAGCCGTGGCCGGGCGCCGCCAGCGGACTGCCGACGGCGTCCAGGAGGGCGTCGATGCCGCCCTCGGGGAGCTGGACGAAGGCGGTGGCGCCGTCGTCGTAGTCACCCTGGGGCAGCGGGTCCCAGCGGCTGCCGCCGCCCTGTCCGCCGCCCTGGGGCGTGCCCTCTCCGTGCTGGTCGTCGGTCACGACAGCGCCCTCCCCAGTGCTCGTCGGGCCAGCGCGGCGACGGTGCGCCGCAGGTGCAGTACGGCGGGCGGAAGCTGCGGTACGGACCCGTCCTCGGCGGGCGCGGGGTCCGGGATGCAGGCCGCGGCGACGTACTCGCCGAAGGCGGCCAGCGCCTCCGGGACGATCGCGCGGTTGTTGTCCCAGTCGATGAGCTGCGCCACCCACTGCTCGGCCTCCAGCGGGCGCAGCGGCATCGGCGCTATGGCACCGACCGCGCACCGCACCCCGCGCCGGGCCGGGTCCAGGACCAGCGCCACGGACGCGACCGCGCGCCCGGGGCCGGTGCGGCCGGTGGCCTTGAGGAAGACCTGCGGGGCGTGCAGCAGCGGGACACGGACGTAGCCGATGAGTTCGCCGGCGCGGAGCATCTCCACGCCGGCCAGCAGGTGGGAGACCGGGATCTCGCGGCGGGCGCCGCCCTGGCCCGCGATGATCAGGGTCGCCTCCAGGGCGGCCAGTACGGGCAGCGCGTCGCCGGTCGGGGCGGCCGAGGCGACGTTGCCGCCCAGCGTGCCCGCGTTGCGGATCTGCGGCGGCCCGGCGGCGCGCGCGGCGGCGGCCAGGGCCGGGATGAGGGCGGCGAAGTCGGGGCGGCCCATGCGGGCGTGGGTGAGTCCGGCGCCGAGCAGCGCGTGGCCGTCCTGGTACTGCCAGCCGCGGATCTCGCTGATCCGGCCGAGGCCGACCAGGGCGGCGGGCCTGAGCTGGCCGGAGTTGACGGCGGCCATCAGGTCGGTGCCGCCCGCGACCGGCACGGCGGCGGGGCGTTCGGCGAGCGCGCCGACGGCCTCGTCCAGTGTTGTGGGCAGCGTGACGGCCTGCGCCGCCTGCGGTGCGTGCGTGCTCAAACCGCTGCCCCTTCCCGCTGTCCCACTGGTCCCGCCCGTGCGCCGTACGGTACGTGCTGACAGGGCGGACGTGGCAACTCTGGCACATCATCGCAGCACCCGGACGCGGGGGTCCGCTAGGAGGCATTCGCCCACCTCGCGGGAGAGATGGGCGGTTTGGGTCACTTGTTCGGAGGCGGCCCGTCGAGCGGCCGGCCGAGGACGCCGGGGCGCCGCTGCCAGGGCCGGGGTCCGGTGGGCGGCCGGTAGCCGACGCCCAGGGCGTCAAGTCGCGCGTAGTGGCCGGTCATCCGGTGCTCGAAGGCCGTGAAGTCCCGGTCCGCCGGGGCCGGCAGCGCGCTCCAGGCGACCTCGGCGAAGGCGGCGAGCCGCGGGAAGGTCTGGTAGTCGACCCGGGCCGGGCTCTCCATCACCTCGGTCCAGACGTTGGCCTGGGTGCCGAGCACCCGCCCGACCTGTGCCGCCGTCAGCTCCGGTGGCACGGGATCGAACCGGTAGACGTCCTCCAGGGTGCGGACGAACCCGATCGGCACCGGTTCGTCGGCGCCGGCGTGCTGCCGGTGGTCCAGGTAGACGTGCTGTTCGGGGCACATGACGACGTCGTGTCCGGCGCGCGCGGCGGCGATGCCGCCCTGGTAGCCGCGCCAGGAGGAGACCGCCGCGCCGGGTGCGAGGCCGCCCTCCAGGATCTCGTCCCAGCCGATGAGCCGGCGTCCGCGCGCGGCCAGCCAGGTGCTGAAGTGCCCGATGAACCACGCCTGCAACGCGTCCTCGTCGGCCAGTCCCAGTTCCGCCATCCGCGCCTTCGCGGTCGCCGACCGGCGCCACTGTTCCTTGGGGCATTCGTCGCCGCCGACGTGAATGAACTCCGAGGGGAACAGACCGAGGAGTTCCTCGAACACACCCTCGTAGAAACGCAGGGTGTTCTCGGTGGGGGCGAGGACGTTCGGGGAGATCCCCCAGGTGTCCCAGACGCCGAGCGCGGCGGTGTCGACGACGTCGGTGTTGCCGAGTTCGGGATAGGCGGCGACGGCGGCCTGCGAGTGGCCGGGGACGTCGATTTCGGGGACGACGGTGATGTGCCGTTCGGCGGCGTAGGCGACGATCTCGCGGATGTCGTCCTGGGTGTAGAAACCGCCGTGCGGCTTGTCGTCCCACAGCGGTGAGGCGCGGTGGCCGAATTTGGTGCGGGAGCGCCAGGCGCCGGTCCCGGTGAGCCTCGGGTAGCGCTGGATCTCGATCCGCCAGCCCTGGTCGTCGGTGAGGTGGAAGTGGAAGACGTTGAGTTTGTGCGCGGCCATCAGGTCGAGATAGCGCAGCACGCCGTCCTTGGGCATGAAGTGCCGGGCCACGTCCAGCATCAGGCCGCGCCAGCGGAACCGGGGGGCGTCCTCGACGTCGACGGCGGGCAGTTCCCAGTCCCGGTCCGGCCGCAGCGGGGCCCGCCGGAAGGCGTCCGGCCCGAGCAGCTGCCGCAGGGTCTGGGCGCCCCAGAACACCCCGGCCGCGCTGCCGCCCCGGATCCGCACCGGATACTCGCCGGTGCCGAGGCGGTAGCCCTCGGGCGGCAGCGCCGGGTCGACGGCCAGCTCGATCCGTTCCGGCCCGTCCCCCGCCGCGAACGCCAGCCCGGTCGCCGCGCCGAGCGTCGCCCGCAGCCAGCGCGCGGCCCCCTCGGTACCCTCCCCGGCCACCAGCCGCGTCGCCGGCCCGAGCCGCACTCCGCTCCCGCCCCCGCTCCCGCCCCCGGCCGCGCCCGCGACCGCACTTCGCACCTGTGGCACAAACCCGAATTCACCTGACATACGCACCTCAATCCTTGACCGCTCCGCCGAGGCCGGAGACGAGCCGCCGTTGCACGAGTACGAAGAAGACCAGCACCGGAATCGTCATCACCGTGGACGCGGCCATCACGCCGCCCCAGTCGGGGTCGTCCGGTTTGTAGAAGACCAGCAGCGCCATCGGCAGCGTCGACTGCGAGGTGTCGCTGATGATGAACGACTTGGCGAACAGGAAGTCGTTCCAGGTGGAGATGAAGGAAAACACGCTGGTGGCCACCAGGCCCGGGAAGACCAGCGGAAAAAGGACCTGCCACAGGAATCGCGCCCGGCTCGCCCCGTCGAGGTACGCGGCCTCCTCCAGTGCCTCCGGCACGGCTTTCACGAAACCCCGCAGCATCCAGATCGCGAAGGGCAGCGAGAAGGCGATGTGCGGCAGGATCAGCGACCCCAGCGTGTTCAACTGGCCGAGGTCGCGCATGAGGAAGAACAGCGGGATGGTGAGCGCTTCCACGGGCACCATCTGGGCCACCAGGAACATGATCAGCAAGGTGGTCCGGAAACGGAACCGGAATCGCGTCACGGCGGTCGCCGCGAGAAACGCGATCAGCGCCGAGGCGATCACGACGACCCCCGCGACGAGCAGACTGTTGCCGAAGTAACGGCCGAATTCCTGCTGCCCGAACACCCGCCGGAACGAGTCGAGGGACGGCGCCAGGGTCCACGGCCGCGGCGAACTCGACTCGATCTCCCCGGCCGGTCTGAACGCGCTCAGCACCATCCAGTACAGCGGCAGCGCGACGACTGCCGCGATCAGCAGCGCCGACGCCTCGGCGGCGAACCTCCACGGACGTCTCACAGTTCCTCCCCCTGCCGCCGCAGCAGCCGCAGATACCCGAGGGTCACGGCGAGCAGGATCAGCAGCATCACGACGCCGATCGCCGAACCGAGGCTGTACTGCGAGGAGGCGAACGCCTTCTGGTAGGCGTAGACGTTCAGCACGAGGTTCTGCCCGGCGATCCCGCCGCCGCCGGTCATCACGTAGATCTGCGTGAAGACCTTGAAGTCCCAGATCACCGACTGGATGGTGACGACCGTCAGGATCGGCCGCAGCATCGGCGCCAGCACGGACCGCCAGATCCGCCACTGCGAGGCGCCGTCGAGGGCGGCGGCCTCCAGCACCTCGGCGGGCACGGCGCGGATGCCGGCGTAGACGGTGACCATCACGAACGGGAAGGAGCACCAGACCACTTCGAGCAGCACCAGCAGGAAGGCGCTGTACCGCCCGTACGTCCAGGAGTGGTCGCCGAGCCCGAGAAACCGGTTGACCGGCCCGAAATCCGGGTCGAACAGCAGCAGCCACACCGTCGACCCGGTCACCGCGGGCGTCGCCCACGCCCCCAGCGCGGCCAGCATCAGCACCAGCCGCGGCACGGCCCGCACCCGGGTCAGCAGCACGGCGAGCGCACACCCGACGGCAATCGTGCACACCACACAGGCGGCCGCGAAGACGACGGTGGCCAGCAGCACCCGCCAGAACTCCGGGTCCCCGAACAGTTCACGGTAGTTCCCGAGCCCGCGAAAGCTGGTGGGCTCCCCACCGCTCACCTGGGCCTGCGTGTATTCCAGGAAGGAGATCAGCCCGAGCTGATAGACGGGGTAGACGAGCAGCCCACCGAGGACGACAAGTGCCGGCGCGAGGTAGATCCAGGGGGTGAGGCTGCCCACCCAGGGGCGCGGGGCTGTATTGGATGTGCGGCTACCGCCGCGTGGGCGCGCCCAGCCCTCACGCAGCCGCACCCGAGGCTCAACCGTCACAGCGCAGAACCGATCTCCGCCGCCGCGTCATCCGCCGCCGCGGCAACCCCCTTCCGGCCACTCACGATCTCCTGGAACATGGTCGGCAGGACCGCCCCCGCGTCGATCTCCGCCCATCCGGGCGAGACCGGCACGAACTGCGCCCCCGCCTCCAAGGTCTCCACGAACGGCTTCACGAACGGCTCGGACGCCGCCGCCTCCGCCCGCACATCCGTGAACGTCGGCAGGAACCCCATCGCCTCGAACAGCTCCCGCTGCGTCGCCTTCGACGCCAGCCGCTTCATCAGGTCCACGGCCAGCGTGCGATGCGACGTGGACTTCAGCACACCGATGTTGTTGCCGCCCGCGAAGGCCGGCGCGATCGACCCCGGCGCCACCCCCGGCAGCGGCACGACCGCGTACGTGCCCTTGACCGCTCCCGCCTCCACGGCGGCATGGCTGAAGTCGCCGCCGATCGCCATCCCCGCCTTGCCGGCCGCGAACGCGGTCACCGTGTCGTTGCCGCCCATCCCGGCGCACTTCGCCGCCGGGCAGTTGTCGTCGCCGAAGAGGTCGGTGTACGCCTCGATGCCCGCGCGCGAGGCCGCGCTGTCCAGGTCGGTCAGCTCACCCCCGTGCGCCCACAGGAACGGCAGCGCGCCGTAGGTGTAGGCGCCGCCGACCACCAGGCCGTACAGGCCGGGTTCGGCGGCCCGGATCTTCCTCGCGGTGGCGGCCAGTTCCGCCAGCGACCTGGGCGGTTCCAGGCCCAGGTCATCGAAGAGATCCGTGCGGTAGTACAGGGCACGCGCGCCGACGAAGAACGGCGCGCCGTACACCTTGCCGGCCACCGTGACCGACCGGCGGGCCGTGGGGTCGGTGTCCTTCGCCTCGTCCCAGGCGCCGAACTCGGCGGTGACGTCGGCCAGTCCGCCGTCCGCGACATAGCCCGCGGTGTCGGTGTTGCCGTACTCGATGACGTCGGGCGCGGAGCCGGGGTCGTTGAAGGCGGCCTTGACGCGCTGGGCGCGGGTCTCGACGGGGATGTACTCGACGGTGACGTCGGTGCCGGCGTGGGCTTTCTCGAAGCCGGCCACGACCGCGTCGACGACCTTCTCCTTGGGCTGGTTGCCGACCTCCTGGAAGAGCCAGACCCGCAGGGTGCCGGACTTCTCGTCGCCACCGGAGGAGGAACCCCCGGAGGTCCCCGGCGCGCAGGCGGTGGCGGCGATGACGGTGAGCAGTAGAGCCAGTCGGACGGGGAGCTTCATACAGCGGTCCTCCGCAGCAGGCGTTGCAACATGCGCAATGGTGGTTTTGCTCTGCACAACACCATGGAGGCTAAGTACTACATGAACATGTCCACAAGAGGTCTGAACCATTTCCCGGACAGCGCGAAGGCCCCCGCAGTGCGCCGGAAACACGCACTTCGGGGGCCCGCGGGACAGGCGGTGAGCCTACTTCTTGTCGCCGCCCTTGCCCTTGCCCTCGTCCCCGCCGCCGCTCATGGACTCGTAGATCTCCTTGCACATGGGGCACACCGGGTACTTCTTCGGGTCGCGGCCCGGTACCCACACCTTGCCGCACAGCGCCACGACGGGCGTGCCGTCGAGGGCGCTCGCCATGATCTTGTCCTTCTGGACGTAGTGGGCGAAGCGCTCGTGGTCACCGTCGCCGTGGGACACCTGTGGCGTCGGCTCTACGAGGGTCCCCGTACCAGTCCCGCGCTCGGGCTCAAGAGTGCTCATAACCGCCAAGGGTACTGAAGCGGGCCCGCTTCAGTTGAGCGAAGGGTCGTCCGGGTACGTCGCCACCATCGCCAGTTCGCTGCGCTGGCGGCGCAGCACCTCGCGCCAGAGCCGCTCGGGCAGCGGCGCGGAGACGTCGCCGGGCTCGGACTCGACCACGTACCAGGCGCCCTCGGCCAGTTCGTCCTCCAGCTGACCGGGGCCCCAGCCGGCGTATCCGGCGAAGATCCGGAGCGAGCCGACCGCGCGGGCCAGCAGTTCCGGCGGTGCCTCCAGGTCGACCAGGCCGATCGCGCCGTGCACCCGGCGCCAGCCCAGCGGGTCGCCGCCGTCGCCGTCGCCGGGCACCACGGCCACGCCGAGCGCGGAGTCCAGCGAGACCGGGCCGCCCTGGAAGACGACGCCGGGGTCGCCGGCCAGCTCCGCCCAGCCGTCCAGGATGTCGCCCACCCCGACCGGGGTCGGGCGGTTGAGGACGACGCCGAGGGAGCCCTCCTCGTCGTGGTCGAGGAGCAGCACCACCGCACGCTCGAAGTTCGGGTCCGCCAGGGCGGGTGTGGCCACGAGCAGCCGCCCTGTGAGCGAGGACACCTCGGTCATGCCTGACATGATCCCGCATCCCGCGCCGCGGTGGGGAGGCAATCGGGGGCACCGGAGTGAACGCAGCTCAGGCGGCACCCCGGCGCGCCCCGTCGTACGCCCGTCCGCCGTGACCCCATGTGCCCGGCGGTGCACCGTTCGTGTTGTGACAGAACCATGAAGTGCCTGTGCGGTCCTGGGCTTACGGCCCCCGGCCGATGGACCATTACCCTTTCCCTTCTGGCCCCTGCCCCACCCCAACGGAACGCGAGATTCATGACCGTCAACGGCGCTGATGACGTACTGCTTGTCCACGGCGGGACCCCGCTGGAGGGCGAGATCCGTGTCCGCGGTGCGAAGAACCTCGTACCGAAGGCCATGGTGGCCGCGCTCCTCGGCAGCGCGCCGAGCCGGCTGCGCAATGTGCCGGACATCCGCGACGTACGGGTCGTACGCGGACTGCTCCAGCTGCACGGGGTGACGGTCCGTCCGGGCGACGAGCCGGGTGAGCTGGTGCTCGACCCGACCCATGTGGAGAGCGCCAACGTCGCCGACATCGACGCGCACGCGGGCTCCAGCCGGATCCCGATCCTGTTCTGCGGCCCGCTGCTGCACCGCCTGGGCCACGCCTTCATCCCGGGCCTGGGCGGCTGCGACATCGGCGGGCGGCCCATCGACTTCCACTTCGACGTGCTGCGGCAGTTCGGCGCGACCATCGAGAAGCGGGCCGACGGGCAGTACCTGGAGGCCCCGCAGCGGCTGCGCGGCACCAAGATCCGGCTGCCCTACCCGTCGGTCGGCGCCACCGAGCAGGTGCTGCTGACGGCGGTGCTCGCGGAGGGCGTCACGGAGCTGTCCAACGCGGCCGTCGAGCCGGAGATCGAGGACCTGATCTGCGTCCTGCAGAAAATGGGCGCGATCATCGCGATGGACACCGACCGGACCATCCGGGTCACCGGCGTGGACGAGCTGGGCGGCTACAACCACCACGCCCTCGCGGACCGCCTGGAGGCCGCCTCCTGGGCGTCGGCGGCGCTGGCGACCGAGGGCAACGTCTACGTCCGCGGCGCCCAGCAGCGCTCGATGATGACGTTCCTGAACACCTTCCGCAAGGTGGGCGGCGCCTTCGAGATCGACGACGAGGGCATCCGCTTCTGGCACCCGGGCGGCCGGCTGAAGTCCATCGCCCTGGAGACGGACGTGCACCCCGGCTTCCAGACCGACTGGCAGCAGCCGCTGGTGGTGGCGCTCACCCAGGCCACCGGCCTGTCCATCGTGCACGAGACGGTCTACGAGTCCCGGCTCGGCTTCACCTCGGCGCTCAACCAGATGGGCGCGCACATCCAGCTCTACCGGGAGTGCCTGGGCGGCTCCGACTGCCGCTTCGGCCAGCGCAACTTCCTGCACTCCGCGGTGGTCTCCGGACCGACCCGCCTCGAGGGCGCCGACCTGGTCATCCCCGACCTGCGCGGCGGCTTCTCGTACCTGATCGCGGCGCTGGCCGCCCAGGGCACCTCCCGGGTGCACGGCATCGACCTGATCAACCGGGGCTACGAGAACTTCATGGAGAAGCTCGTGGAACTGGGCGCGAAGGTGGAACTGCCGGGCAAGGCGCTCGGATAGCACGCGCGTACGCCGATGGGGCGGTCACCCGGACTCGGGTGACCGCCCCATCGGCGTTGACTGCCGCGCCCCGTCAGAGGCGCGGGGAACTGCGCGCCCAGCCACATCCGGCCCGCAGATTCCCCTGGCGTTCACAAGGGAACGCTTACTTGCCCTTGGCCGCTTCCTTCAGCTTGGAGCCCGCGGACACCTTCACGCTGTAACCGGCCGGGATCTGGATCGGCTCGCCGGTCTGCGGGTTGCGGGCGGTACGAGCGGCACGGTGGGTGCGCTCGAAGGTCAGGAAGCCGGGGACGGTGACCTTCTCGTCGCCCTTGGAGACGATGTCGCCGACGACCTCGGCGAAAGCGGCCAGTACGGCGTCGGCGTCCTTGCGGGTCACCTCGGCACGGTCGGCCAGCGCGGCCACCAGCTCACTGCGGTTCATGTTGTTACTCCCGTGTTCTTCTTGCCGTTGAGGCGTGGCACGCGGCGTAGCCGCATGTTGGGCAGGTCCGTCGCCGGACCCACGCGCCCAGGGAGGCATCCTGCCTCTACCTGCGGCGGTAAAGCCAATCCGGCACCCGCAGGAGTCAGGAGACCACCCGCGGGAGTCACACGAAGTGACTGCCCGGGCCCGGCCGCCCACCCTAAAGGGCCGCCGCGGGTGCCGGTCCAGCGACGCGCGGGTGAGGACCGCCCCGCCCGGCGTGGCGATCCTCACAGCCGTCGCCCTGTTACGGGGCGACGGCGGCGCCCACCGCCTTCGCCGCGTCCCGCACCGCGCCGGCGACGGCACCGGCGACCTTGTCGTTGAAGACGGAGGGGACGATGTAGTTCGGGTTCAGCTCGTCCTCGGTCACCACGTCCGCCAGCGCCGTCGCGGCGGCCAGCATCATCTCGGTGTTGACCGTGCGGGACTGGGCGTCCAGCAGGCCGCGGAAGACGCCCGGGAAGACCAGCACGTTGTTGATCTGGTTCGGGAAGTCGGAGCGGCCGGTGGCGACCACGGCGGCGCTCCGGCGGGCGACGGCGGGGTCGACCTCGGGGTCGGGGTTGGCCAGCGCGAAGACGATCGCGCCGTCCGCCATGGCGGCCACGTCGTCGCCGTCCAGGACGTTCGGGGCGGAGACGCCGATGAAGACGTCGGCGCCGCGCACGGCCTCCTTCAGGGTGCCGGTGAGGCCCTCGGGGTTGGTGTTGTCGGCGATCCAGCGCAGCGCCGAGCCGGGGGCGGCGTCGACCAGGTCCTCGCGGCCGGCGTGCACCACGCCGTGGATGTCGGCGACCACCGCGTTCTTCACCCCGGCGGCCAGCAGCAGCTTCAGGATGGCGGTGCCGGCCGCGCCCGCGCCGGACATCACCACCCGCACGTTCTCGATGCCCTTGTCGACCACGCGCAGGGCGTTGGTGAGGGCGGCGAGCACGACGATCGCGGTGCCGTGCTGGTCGTCGTGGAAGACCGGGATGTCCAGGGCCTCGCGCAGCCGGGCCTCGATCTCGAAGCAGCGCGGCGCGGAGATGTCCTCCAGGTTGATGCCGGCGAAGCCCGGGGCGATGGCCTTGACGATCTCCACGATCGCGTCGGTGTCCTGGGTGTCCAGGCAGATCGGCCAGGCGTCGATGCCGGCGAACCGCTTGAACAGGGCCGCCTTGCCCTCCATGACCGGCAGCGCGGCCTTCGGGCCGATGTTGCCTAGGCCGAGGACGGCGGAGCCGTCGGTGACGACCGCGACGGAGTTGCGCTTGATGGTCAGCCGGCGGGCGTCCTCGGGGTTCTCCGCGATCGCCATGCAGACCCGGGCGACGCCCGGGGTGTAGACCATGGAGAGGTCGTCACGGTTGCGGATGGGGTGCTTGGACGCCATCTCGATCTTGCCGCCGAGGTGCATCAGGAACGTACGGTCGGAGACCTTGCCCAGGGTGACGCCCTCGATGCCGCGCAGTTCCTGCACGATCTCGTCGGCGTGCGAGGTGGAGGAGGCGGCGATGGTGACGTCGATGCGGAGCTTCTCGTGGCCGGACGCGGTGACGTCGAGGCCGGTCACCGAGCCTCCGGAGGACTCCACGGCGGTGGTGAGCTGCGAGACGGCGGTTCCGCTCGCGGGCACCTCCAGCCTGATGGTCATCGAGTAGGAGACGCTGGGCGCCGTAGCCATGGCCGACTTCTTCCTCTGCTTAAACCGTTAACCGTGTTGCGTGGTCGTGCCGTCCGATGGTCGCACCTACCCCTGAGTACGTGGTAGCCGCCCCTATTTCGGAAAACGGCTTCCACCATACGAGAATTCACCGCGTCGGGAAAGAGATCCCGGAGACGGGAATGGTCTCGCGGGGATCGTTTGTTACCTTGGACGTGGCACCGGCCCGATCCAAGCCCCCGGGCCCAACCTTCGTCGCTACGAGCGACCACTTGCCGCGAGGCGAGCATGGCGGGTCGGTGTCACCCAAGCAGAGCGGCGAAGCCCGCACCGGATGTCCGGTGCGGGCCTCGCCTCGTTCTCCCGTTCAGTCGCGCAGCAGGTCCGGCACCCCGGCCGGGTCCGGCTCGTCCCGCTCCCCGGAGACCACCGTGAGCTGCTGGGTGGCCCGGGTCAGGGCGACGTAGAGCACCCGCAGCCCGGCCGGCGACTCGTCGGCGATCTCGGCCGGGGAGACCACCACCGTGGCGTCGTACTCCAGGCCCTTGGCCTCCAGGCTGCCGAGCGCCACCACCCGCTCCCCCAGGCCCGCCAGCCAGCGCCGGGCCTCCTCGCGGCGGTTCATGGCCACGACGACGCCGACCGTGCCGTCGACCCGCGCCAGGAGCCGGGCGGCCTCCTCGCGGACCGTCTCGGCGAGCGAGCCGCGGACGACCGCGAAGACCGGCTCGACGCCGGTGGAACGGACCGCCTTCGGGGA
Source organism: Streptomyces sp. JW3 (assembly GCF_052216785.1). Taxonomy (NCBI): domain Bacteria; kingdom Bacillati; phylum Actinomycetota; class Actinomycetes; order Kitasatosporales; family Streptomycetaceae; genus Streptomyces; species Streptomyces sp. JW3. The sequence continues at coordinate 35,796 of NZ_JBQOUX010000035.1, forward strand.
CGCGGAGCCGGGCATGGCGAGGGCGAGCACCTTGGCCGCCAGCTCGGCGATCTCGGCCGGGTTGCGGTAGTTGACGGTCAGTTCGAAGCGGCGCCGGGGACGGGTGCCCAGCGCCTCGTCGCGGGCGGCGGCCGCCTCGTCCGGGTCGGACCAGGAGGACTGCGCGGGGTCGCCGACCACCGTCCAGGTGGCGTGCCGGCCGCGGCGGCCGACCATCCGCCACTGCATCGGCGTGACGTCCTGCGCCTCGTCGACGATGACGTGCGCGTACTCGGTGCGCTCCTCGGCCAGCCGCTCGGCCCGCTCGCGCCGGGTCTCCTCGCGCTGCGGCATCAGCTCCTCCAGGCCGCTGAGCTGGTCCAGCGGGTCCAGCTCGCGCCGCTTGCGGGGGCGGGCCGGGGCGCCCAGGATCGCCTGGAGCTCGTCCAGCAGCGCGATGTCGTGCACCGAGTAGCCCTCGCGCCGCAGCGAGCGGGCCACCTTGCGCACCTCGCCCGGGTTGAGCACCCGGCGCGCCCAGCGGCCAAGGCGTCGCTCGTCGGCCATCGCGGCCAGCACCGAGGCGGGCGTCAGCTCCGGCCACCAGGCGTCCAGGAAGGCGATGAAGGGGTCCTCCGCCGAGACGTCCTCGTCGAAGGAGGAGCGCAGTTCGGCGGCGAGTTCCGGGTCGGTGTGCCGGGTCGCGGCGCCGGACCGGGCCCACAGGGCGTCCAGGAGCAGCTTGCGGGCGCGCGGGCGCAGCAGGTTGACCGGCGCGGTGCCGCTAAGGGCGGTCTGCCGGATGCCGGCCAGCTCCGCGGCCTCCAGCTCCAGCCGGCGGCCGAAGGCGACGACCCGCAGCCGGGCCGCCGGATCGTTCTGCTCCAGGGCGCCGCGCGCGGCCCGGCGCAGCACCTTCAGCATCCGCGCGGAGCCCTTGGCGCGGGCGGTGGCCGGGGAGTCGTAGAGGGTGGCCTCGGCGCCGTCGAACAGGGAGCCGATGGCCCGGATGGCGACCTGGCCCTCCTCGCCGAGGGACGGCAGCACGCCCTCGGTGTAGGACACCAGCAGCGGGGTCGGGGAGACGATCAGGATGCCGCCCGCGTACCGGCGCCGGTCCTGGTAGAGCAGGTACGCCGCCCGGTGCAGGGCGACGGCGGTCTTGCCGGTGCCGGGGCCGCCCTCGACGTAGGTGACGGAGGCGGCGGGGGCGCGGATGACGAGGTCCTGCTCGGCCTGGATGGAGGCGACGATGTCCCGCATGGAGTGGGTCCGGGCCTGGCCGAGCGCGGCCATCAGGGCGCCGTCGCCGAGCACGGCCAGTTCCTCGCCGTCCAGGTACGCCTTGATCTCGGGGCGCATCAGATCGTCCTCGACGCCGAGCACCCGGCGCCCCTTGGACCGGATCACGCGCCGGCGCACGACCCGCCCCGGGTCCACCGGCGTGGACCGGTAGAACGGGGCGGCGGCCGGCGCCCGCCAGTCGATGACCAGCGGCGCGTAGTCGGCGTCCAGGACGCCGATCCGGCCGATGTGCAGGGTCTCGGCGATGTCGGCGGTCGCGTCGGGCCGTACGGCGCCCTCGGCGGGCTCCACGGCGGTGTACGCGCCGTCCGGGCCCTTCTTGCCGTCCTTGCCCCGCAGCAGGTCGACGCGGCCGAAGAGGAAGTCCTCGAACTCGTTGTTCAGCCGGTTGAGGTGGACGCCGGCCCGGAAGACCTGGGCGTCCCGCTCCGCCAGCGCGCCGGGCGTGCCGACCTGGCCGCGCTGGGCGGCGTCGTGCATGAGGAACTCGGCCTCGTGGATCTTCTCCTCAAGACGGCGGTACACCCGGTCCAGGTGCGCCTGCTCACCACTGATCTCCCGCTCTCGGACAGAATCCTGGATTCTGTCCGAGTCGACGGCCGAATCCTGTTGCGCCTGTGCGGCCACCGGGCCCCCTTCTGACGTGCTGGGCAGCCGTCAACCGTACGCGAAGGGGGCCGGTGAAGCTACGCGTCGACCTCGACCAGCCGTTCGCCGCCGAAGGTCATGACCTCGAAGTGGTCGATCTGGTTCGGTTCGAAGGCGGCGCCGCCGTGTACGTAGAGCGGCTGTTTGGCCTTGTCGGTGGTGGCGTCCGGGAGGCCGTAGCCCCACTTCGGGACCGACCAGGAGGTGACCGTCTCGCGCTCGCCGTTCTTGCCGACGGCGATCAGCGCGCACTTCTCCGGCCCCTTGACGTTCTTCAGCTCCAGGACCGCGTGCGTGCCCCACGCCTTCTTCTCCACCGCCACGGTCGCGCTGACCTCGGTGTCCGGGTCGGTGGCGCTGACCCGGTCGGTCATGTCGCCGAACGCCTCCTGGGCGGGGCTGGTGCTGCTGCGGACCTCGGCCGTCCGCCCGCCCTCGCCGCCGCTGGTGGTGGCCACGGCGGCGAACGGGCCGCCGACGATCAGCGCGGCGGCGGTGCCCACCAGGTACAGGTTGCGGCGCTTCTTGCGGGCGCGGCGCTCGGCGACCTCGTCGACGAGTTTCTCCGCCACCCGGGGCGCGGGCCGGGCGGAGAGCGACTCGCCGAGCGCCGGGGTGCCCACCCCGCCCGGCAGGCCGGCCAGCGCGGCCATCATCGGTTCCATGCCGGCCAGTTCGTCGAGCTGCTGGGCGCACCACTCGCAGCCGGCCAGATGCCGCTCGAAGGCGGACGCCTCGGCGTCGTCGAGAATCCCGAGGGCGTAGGCGCCCACGGTCTCGTGCTCGCTGGGCACCGGAGACTCCCGCATGGGGCCAGCCATACCCGGACCTCCCGCACCGAACCCCCGAGATCCCCCGTGAACCCCGTTCGTCACGCCGTCACCCCCCGCTCCTCCAGTGCCAGCTTCATCGATCGCAGGGCGTAGAACACCCGGGAGCGGACCGTGCCGCTCGGTATGCCCAGGGTCTCGGCCGCCTCATTGACGGTACGCCCTTTGAAGTACGTCTCGACGAGTACTTCCCGGTGGGCCGGGGTCAGGTCGTCGAGCGCGTCCGACAGCGTCATCAGCCACAGCGCCTTGTCGATCTCGTCCTCCGCGGGGATGACCTCCAGCGGCGACGGATCGACCTCCTGCGGCCGGGCCTGCCGGCTGCGATGGCCGTCGATGACGATGCGCCGGGCGACCGTCACCAGCCAGGGGCGTACCGATCCGGTCGCCCGATTGAGCGAACCGGCGTTCTTCCAGGCCCGGATGAGCGTCTCCTGCACGACGTCCTCGGCGCGCTGCCGGTCCCCCGCGACCAGCCGCAGCACATACGCCAGCAGCGGACCGGCGTGCTCCCGGTACAGCGCGCGCATCAGTTCCTCGTCGGGTTCCGAGGACGACCGGGCGGCGGACATCCGATGCCGGGCCCTCGTACCGCGTTCCTTGGCCACGACGGGATCCTTGCGCACGCCCACCTCCGGTGTCCGGGGGTTCCCCCGAGTCGGTCGCTCGTCCATTCGGTACGGATGGGGAGGGTGGGGTGTTCAAAGGCGGGGGACAGAATTCCGCCGGGCGGCCCACGGGGGTTGAGTACGGCTACTCATGCCGGGACGGGCACGCCGGGCCACCATGGGGACAGGCCAACTCCGGCCCCGCTCAAAGGACTCCGCCATGCCGAACGCCACCCGTCCACGCCGGTTCCTCGCGCTCGCCACGGGCAACTGGCCCGCCCGGGGCTACTTGGCACTGGTCGCCGCCTCCGCGCCGCTCACGCTGCTGTTCCCGGACGCCGCGCTCCCGGTGGACCCGGTGCTGCTGACGGCACCGCTGTCGTTCGCGGCGGTCGTCCTGCCCTTCGGGCCGGGGAGCGCGACGGAGGGACCCGGGGCGGTCCCGGCCGTCGCCCTCTGGCTGCTGTGGCTGACGCTGTGCGCCCTCGTGAACGCGGCGGCGGTCGGGGCCCTGGCCGAGGGGCGGGCGCCGGCCGCACGGACGCCCGGCGGCCGCGCGCTCCGGCCGCGCGCCCTGCTGACGGCCGCGGTGGACAACTGGCCGGCCCGGACCTACCTCGCCGTCGTGGCGGCGGCGCTGGGCTTCTTCCTGTACGCCGTACACCTGACGCCGGACCCGGGGATGGCGGGCATCTGGCCGCTGCTGGCGACGGCGCCGCTGAGCTTCGTGGCCGTCCTGGCGTTGATACCCGAGTCCGGCTGGCTCGGCACATGGGCCTTCTCGGCGGGGGTGGCCCTGTCCGGCCTGCTCAACGCGGCTCTGCTGGGCCTACTGGTCCGCCGGGCATCTATCAACGGCCCTCACCTGAGCGCCCCGTAAGGGACGCGGGGCTGTGCTCGATCTGCGGCTACCGCCGCGGGGCGCGACAAGCCGCAACGCACCCGCACCCGCACCCGCACCCGCACCCGACACCCGACCCAACCACCCGCACTCACGCCCGAGCCACCGAAGCAACCCGCCGCCGATGCCGGGCAACCCGCTCCCGATTACCGCACACCTCACTGGAGCACCACCGCCGACGCCGCCCCCGCGAGGTGTCCAGGTACACGACCGGACAACTGTCCCCCGCACACTGCCGCAGCCCGCCCCGCGCCACCGGATCGGTCAGCAGCTCCACCGCGTCCCGCGCGAGCGCCCCGAGCAGCGCCGCACACGACGGCGGCTCCGCCAACTCCCGCACCAGTACGCCCCCGTCGACAGCCACCGCCCGAGGCGCCGGCGGCGCGGCGCGTGCCAGGGCGTTGACGTGGGCGAGGGCCTGGGGGTCGGGACGGCCCCCCGGGGCGAGCCGGTCCCGGACCAGCCGCCCCGTGTGGGCGCGCAGTTCACGGAAGGCGCCGAGCCAGGAGGCGTTGGCGTGGTCCAGCCGGGTACCCGGCGGAACCACCCCGCAGGCACTGATCCAGGCACACAGGGCCGCGGCGGAGTCGAGATGTTCCGTCGGGTGGGCGGTGGTGAGGAGATCCAGGCAGGGTCGTCCGGTGTCGAAGCGTGCCATGTTCCTGTCACCACCAGGGCTCTACGACGGGAGGGAACCGTCCTCCCACAGTGCCCGCCCGCACCGGCAGCCGGAACCCCCCGTACCGGCTAGGCGTCGTACTTGGACTCGGCCGACGGGTCCAGAGCGAGCCGGTAGCCGCGCTTGACGACGGTCTGGATCAGCTTGGGCGCTCCCAGGGCGGTGCGCAGCCGGGCCATCGCCGTCTCGACGGCGTGCTCGTCGCGTCCGGCGCCGGGCAGCGCGCGCAGCAGCTCCGCGCGGGGCACCACCCAGCCCGGCCGCTTCGACAGGGTCCGCAGCAGCGACATCCCGGCGGGCGGTACGGGTTTCAGCGCGCCGTCCACCAGTACCGCGTGCCCGCGGATCTCCACCCGGTGCCCGGCCACCGGCAACGCCCGCGCCCGGGACGGCAGTTCGCGGCAGAGCAACTGCACCAGCGGTCCGAGCCGGAACCGCTCGGGCTGGATCGTGTCGATGCCGAGGCCCTGCAACGGCAGCGCGGTGACCGGGCCGACGCAGGCGAGGAGCACGTCGTGGCCGAAGGCGGTGAGCAGTTCGGGCAGCAGCCCGCGTTCGTCGGCGCGGGAGAGCAGGGAGGCGGCGGCGGGCGCGCTGGTGAAGGTGATCGCGTCCAGGCCGCGGGAGACGGCGGCGTCCAGCAGCCGGTCGACGGGGCCGATGTCCTCCGGCGGCATCCACCGGTACACCGGCACCCCGACCACCTCGGCGCCCCCGGCCCGCAGCGACTCCACGAACCCGGGCAGCGGCTCCCCGTGCAACTGCACGGCGATCCGCCGCCCGTCGACGCCTTCCTCCAGCAGCCGGTCCAGTACTTCCGCCATGGACTCGGACGACGGCGACCACTCCTCGGTCAGCCCGGCGGCCCGCACCGCGCCCTTGACCTTGGGCCCGCGGGCCAGCAGCTCAACCGTCCGCAGCCGTTCCAGCAGGGCCTCGCCGAGACCCCACCCCTCGGCGGCCTCGATCCACCCCCGGAACCCGATGGCGGTGGTGGCGATCACGACGTCGGGCGCCTGGTCGATCAGCTCCTTGGTGGCGGCCAGCAGCTCGCTGTCGTCGGCGAGCGGCACGATCCGGATCGCCGGGGCGTGCAGGACGGCCGCGCCACGCCGGGTCAGCAGCGCGCCCAGCTCGTCGGCGCGGCGGGCGGCGGTCACGCCGACGGTGAAGCCGGCCAGGGGTCCGTGGTCGTCGGTTTTTCGCTGTACGTCGTCCATGGCCTCGTCCCGCTTGTCAGTGCCGTGCCCATCGTGCCGAACGAGCCTGTCAACGGCTCGTGACAGACTCTGTCCGGATATATGTCACCAGTGTTACGTCACACCTTGGCGTAGCTGAGCTGCGCGTTCTCCTCCGTGGGGGCGGCGGTGTCCTTCGTACCGGCAGGCGTACGCCGAAGGTATACCGCCCAGGTGAGCCCGAAGCAGGCGGCGTAGAAGGCGAGGAAGGCGACGAAGGCGCCGGTGCCGGAGCCGTAGGAGAGGAACGACTGCCGGAAGGCGAGGTTGATCCCGACCCCGCCGAGCGCGCCCACGGCCCCGATCAGCCCCATCGAGGCCCCGGACAGCCGCCGCCCGTAGGAGGCGGCCGCCTCTCCTTCCAGCCCCTTGGCCTCGGCCTTGGCCTGGAAGATGCCGGGAATCATCTTGAACGTCGACCCGTTCCCGAGCCCGCTGAGCACGAACAGGAAGACGAACGCGGTGACGAACAGCCCCAGCGACTCGCCCATGCTGGCGACGATCAGCACGGCGGTGGCGGCGCCCATCGCCACGTAGTTCCACAGCGTGATCTTCGCGCCGCCGTACTTGTCGGCGAGCTTGCCGCCGACGGGCCGGATGAGGGAGCCGAGCAGCGGCCCGATGAAGGTGACGTACGCGGCCTCCAGCGGCGTCCGGCCGAACCCGCTCTGCAACACCTGCCCGAAGGCGAACGAGTACCCGATGAACGACCCGAAGGTCCCCACGTACAGGAAGGACATGATCCAGGTGTGCCGGTCCCGGGCGGCGTCCTTGGCGGCGCCGGTGTCGTTCTTCACGGACGCGATGTTGTCCATGAAGACCGCGGAGAGCACGGCGGCCACGACGATCAGCGGAATGTAGATGCCCAGCAGCACCCGCGGCCCGCCGCTCGCCCCGATGATGGCGAGCGCGGCCAGCTGGATGACCGGCACGCCGATGTTGCCGCCGCCGGCGTTCATGCCGAGCGCCCAGCCCTTCTTCCTGAGCGGGAAGAAGGCGTTGATGTTGGTCATGGAGGAGGCGAAGTTGCCGCCGCCGATACCGGCCAGCAGCCCGACGAGCAGGAACGTCGAGAACGACGTCCCGGGCTCCATCACCACGAACGCGGCGATGGTCGGGATGAGCAGCAGACTGGCCGAGATGATCGTCCAGTTCCGCCCGCCGAAGATCGCGACAGCGAAGGTGTAGGGCACCCGCACCACGGCCCCGACCAGCGTCACCACGGACGTCAGCAGGAACTTGTCGGCGGGGGTGAGCCCGTACTCCGGCCCCATGAAGAGGACGAGCACGGACCACAGGGTCCAGACCGAGAACCCGATGTGCTCGGAGAGCACGGAGAAGAACAGATTCCGGTTGGCGATCTTCGCACCGGTCCGCTCCCAGAACGACTCGTCCTCGGGATCCCAGTGCTCGATCCAGCGACCTCCTGCTGCCATGACGCCTCCACGCTCCTGCGGGCTTTGGATTTCCGAAGGTAGGGAGGCCGCGTTTCGGGACTGTGGCTGTGGGTGACCGGTGGGGAACGTTGCTCTCACCCTGCGGGGGGCGGGGGTGAGAGGTTCCGGCCGGACTCGGGACGCGGCAGCAGGCAGCGCCGAGCGTCCTGGGGACAAGCGTCGCCTGTGGGAGAAGCACGACAGCGGGGCCGCCGCGGACGGCCCCGCTGTCACACTGCTGTGTTGTTGTGCTGGTCGTCAGGCGGGAAGGTCGAACTCTCCCTTGGAGGCACCGTCGAGAAAGCAACGCCACTGATGGGCGCCGACCACGAACGGGGGGTTGCCGAGATCCTCGTTGTCCCGGAGGGCCACTCGACCGTCGGGCAGAAAGGCGACTTCCAGGCATCCGCCGCTTCCGCTGCTTGCCGAAGCCTTGAACCAGCTCAGGTTGTCGAGGTCGAGGTTGGCGTCGTTGCTCATGGTTTCTCCCTTACGGCCTTCTGCAGAAGGGCCGCCGTGTCGTCAGGGTCGAGCGCGTGCGCGCGGAGCAGGTCGAGGGAGCGCGAGAACTTGCGAACGTCGTAGGCCCGGTCGAAGTAGAGGTTCCCCGCGGGGCTGTCCACGTAGGCCACCGGCGACGCGTCCTCGAAATCCAGGATCGCGAAGGCGCCACCGAGGCCGGGGTGTGCTCCTTTGCTGACCGGCATCAACTGGACGGTGACGTTCTCCAGTCGGCTCATCTCCAGCAGGTGACCGATCTGTTCGCGTATCGCCTCAGCCGTCCCGATCGGCCGCCGGATCGCCGTCTCGTCGAGGACCGCCCACAGTTCGAGCGGAGCGGAATCCTTGGTCAGCAGTTCGGCCCGGCGGGCGCGGACGCGCACCAGGTCCTCGATGTCCAACGGCCTGTTGGCCGGCCAGGCCGCGAGGACCTCCCGGGCGTACGCCGACGTCTGCAAGAGACCGGGCACGAGCACCGGTTCCCAGGCCCGTTCAGCCGCCGCGTCCGTCTCGAAGGACAGCAACGTGTCCAGGCCACTGGGCAGGATCTCGCGGTATGCGTCCCACCAGGCCGAGCCGCTGACGGCGCCGCTCGCCAGGTTCCGGAGAGTCTGGATCTGCTGCTCGTCGGTGATCTCGTACAGCTCGCACAGCGAGCCCAGTTCACCGTCCTGCAGACGGGCTCGGCCCGTGCCGCTCTCGATACGGGACACCCGGGTCTCGCTGCACCCCAGGTGCTGGGCCACATCGGCGGCACGTAGGCCACGGCTTTTCCGGAGCCGTCGAAGCTCAGCCCCGAGTTGCCGTTTACCGGCCGCCGTCTGCGCCACGTCCCACCGCCTCCCCCTCCGCTTGCGCGGTTTCCCGCCGACTTGCGCACTTTCCTGCGCACAGTCTGCCTCACTGCACCTCTGCTCTGCACACACGGGGTTACGCCTCCGCCACATATGCCGCATGCGTCTGCGGACTTACCTCTTTGGTGCGCATACCTTGCTGCGCACTTGCGCATCCGATGCGCACCGGTTCACTGTAGAGCCGGACGCGCACGCCGTGTAGCGGACTACTTACCACCCGTAGTTCAGGCATGGCCTACACGGTCAGCGGCCTGAACAGCCAGGGACATACGGCCTGGCCGGTGCGTGTCTGCCCGCACCACCTACACACCGGAGGCACCCAGTGATCCCCCTTAGCAGCCGTAGGCCCCTCGACGAGGACTGGCGCCCCGGCATGGTGCCGAGTCCCCGGCTCGCCACCGCCTGGACCGTCCGCCGGGCACCGTTCATCAAGGTCGTCGGGGTCGACGTCGTACGCGTCACCAGCGCCTACGCCCCGACCGTCCTCGCCGTCCTCCGGGAACGCGGCGTTCCGCGCGGTCCGGTCCTGACCAACGTGCCTCGCCGGGCGGTGGAGTTCGTCGTGGCCCCTGGCACGGCGGACGCGTGGCCCGCGCTGCACCTGACGGTGGGTGTGGCCGGCGCCGTGATGCGCTGTCCCGCGCCGTCGGTGACCAGCAGCAGCGGACTGGCTCCGGTCGCCGGTCGTGTGTGGCTGACTCCGCCCGGCCCCGGCACTCCGGACGCCACCGACGCCGACCACCTCGCCGAGGCGGTGACCGTGGCCCTCGTCCGGCACACCAGGACGCGGGCCCGCGTCGAGCGTTGCCACGCCGAGGAGGCCGGACGGTGACCGCCGAAAGCCTCCCCAGCACCGATGACGGGCCCGCCGTCCGGTGGCGAGAACTCGCCGCCGTGCCCCCGCAGGACACACAGCCCCGCGCGCACGCCCAGCCACGCCACCTGCCCCAGCAGTCCATGACGTGGCAGCTGTCCGGCCGCTCTCTTCGCTGCCCCGCGCAGGCGCGGACCGCCGTCCGTGCCGCCTGCGAACGGTGGCAGGTGGTGAGTCCGGTCGTGGACGACGCGGCCGTGATCGTCTCGGAGTTGACGAGCAATGCCGTGCAGCACGCCCCGGCCGCCGAACTGACCCTGTCCCTGCGGCTGTCCACCGGGCACGTGTGGGTGTCTGTGTCGGACCACGGGCCGCGCACGCGTATCCAGCCACATGAGGCTGCCGACACCGACGAGCGCGGTCGAGGACTCGCGATCGTCGAGGCCCTGGCCACGAGGTACGGAGTCGACTCCAGCGCGGCCGGTACTACGGTCTGGGCCTGCCTGGAACTGCCGGCCCGCACGCCCCAGCAGATCGAAGAGACACCCGATGACGCCCGCGCCCACCCGTGACGAGCACCCCGAGACGTCCCTGGCTGCACTACGATCACAAGGTGTTCGAGTACCACGGTTGGGTGACGATCAGGGGAACCACCGCGGCTGACGACGAGTCCCATCTGCACCGGATCGTTGACGAGCTGCACCGCCACATCGACCTGGTGGACAGCCCGTACTTGCTCGACCTCAGGTGGATGAACGGCGAACCCTTCATCCACCTGGGCGGCTTCTCGAATCACCGCTCGCCGGATGCTGCCGAACTGTTCGAACACGTGGCCGTCGTGGCACCTGGATCCTACGGACTCCTTCACATCCACGATGCCGAGGACCCAGACCACGGAGGCGAGGTTCGCGTGCTGAGGCTCGTTCGAGGAACGGTCACGCAGCACACAGAATCTCTGCTGTCCCCGTATGTGCCGACAGTGGAGGACCCAGATCCCCTTCTCGGGTGAGGTCATTGCGGCGGATCGCGGGGCGCGACGGGGCAGCGGGTCGTCCCCCGCACAGGCCCCATCAGGTCAGCGTCGGCCTCCGCGACTCCGCGCGCCGGAAGGCTGGGCGAGGCGTCCGCCACGGTCACCCACACCGCCCCCGGCGACGGCCGCTCCAGCGTCAGCCAGCACCGCCCCGGGTCCTGTGCGCCCGCCCCAGCCGGTTACGTAGATCGTGAGTACGGCCCGGCAAGGCCGGCGAGATCCACATGAGCCGGCCTTCGGGATCGGTGACGACCTGCACGTTCACGCCGTGGCACCGGTGCTTGTAGGAGTAATCGGCGCGTCCGTCGCCCAGGCGGTCGCACTCGCTGAGGGTGCCGTCCAGGAGCACGTAGTCCGGGTCGTGCTCGCGCAGGGTCTTGAGCAGGCCCGGTGCCCGGTCGGCGAGGAGCTGCACGACGGCGGTGGTGTAGGCGTGGGCGGTGCCGACGGATATGCCAAACCCGGTGGCGATCTGGGCAAGGGTGTCGTGCTTGCGCAGGTAGGCGAGAGCGAGGAGGGCGCGCTGGTGCGGCGGGAGCTTGCAGCGGCGGTCACCCTCTCGGGTGACGATAAGCATCGTGACCCACTCGACCAGCGCATGAGGCAGGTCGAGTGCGGCAGGACAGGAAACCAACAGGGCTCCTAAACCGGCAGGTTGAGACTTCGAACACCTCGCCCAACGGCACGGGAGCCCTGTCCGTTGCGGGCGCCAAGGTCATCACCCGATCGGTGGCAACGCTGAAAAGGCTCACTGCACTTGGCACTGTCCTGAGTACGCGTACTCAGCCCGACCCGAGTCGTCCAGCGCTGTCGCGCACGGTCCGGGTTCCCCACACTGAGCCCCTGCCACGTCAAGAGGGGAACCCATGGGCCGCCAGCTGCAGTTACGCGTTGCCACTCCGGAGGATCTCGACTGGATCCATGAACTGCGGCACCGGGTGTACGCGGAGGAACTCCACCAGCACGCGCCCGATCCCAGCGGACGGCTCCAGGACGGGCTGGACGGTGACAACGTCTATCTGGTCGCCGCGCGGGAAGCGGACCGTATCGGTTTCGTCAGCCTGACTCCGCCGTGGCTCGGCCGGTACGCGCTGGACAAGTACCTGAGCCGCGACGAACTGCCGCTGCTGAACGACGAGGCGGTGTTCGAGGTACGCATCCTCACCGTCGAGCCACGCTGGCGTGCCACCGCGGCGGCACCCCTGCTGATGTACGCCGCGCTGCGCTGGATCGTCTCCCGGGGCGGTCGCCGGGTGGTGGCCATGGGGCGGACCGAGTTGCTGGACATGTACCTGGCCGCCGGACTGCGTCCGGTCGGGCACACCGTCCGCAGCGGCGCGGTGTCCTTCGAGGTACTGACGGCGGATGTGGCCGAGTTGACGGAAGCCGCCGCCGGTCGCCATCGCGGCACCCTGCGGCGGTTGGCGGCACGGGTCGACTGGCGGCTGGACATGGCGTTCCTGACCAGTCCGGACGGCTGCGAGCACGGTGGCGCCTCGTTCACCGCCATCGGTACCGACTTCCGCCGCCTGCAGCGACGCGCCCAGGTGGTCGCCGCCGATGTGCTGGACGCCTGGTTCCCGCCCGCTCCGGGGGTGCGGGCGGCGCTCACGCAGGACCCGGACTGGGCGGTGCGGACATCACCGCCGGCCGACGCCGAGGGTCTGGTGGCCGAGATCGCCGCCGCTCGTGCGCTGCCGCCCGAAACGCTCGCGGTCGGCGCCGGATCGTCCGACCTGATCTTCCGGGCGTTCGGCCGTTGGCTGACCCCGGACAGCCGGGTGCTCCTGACGGACCCGACCTACGGCGAGTACGCCCACGTCACGGAACGCGTGATCGGGTGCCGCGTGGACCGGTTCCCGTTGCGGCGGGCGGACGGCTGGCGGATCGACGTGGACCGGTTGTCCGCTGCCATCAGGGCCGGACGCTACGACTTCGTGGTGGTGGTCAATCCCAACAATCCGACGGGGCGGCATGTCCCGGCGGCCGACCTGTACTCCGCCGTCGCCGCCGCACCGGAGCGCACCCGCTGGTGGATCGACGAGGCGTACCTGGGATACGTCGGTCTCACCGAGTCGCTCGCGGGGGCGGCCACGACGGACCCGCGGGTCGTGGTGTGCAGTTCGCTGTCGAAGATGTACGCGCTCTCCGGCGCGCGGGCCGCCTTCCTGGTCGCGAACCCGGCCACCGTCCGCGACCTGCGCCGGTGGACTCCGCCCTGGCCGGTCAGTCTCCCGGCCCAACTGGCTGCGGTGGCCGCCCTGCGCGACCCCGCCCACTACCGCGACTGCTGGCGGCGCACGCACGCACTGCGGCGCGACCTGGCATCCGCTCTGGCCGGCCTGGACGGGAGCCTGAACGTCGAGGAAGGGGTGGCGAACTTCCTCAATGTGACCCTGCCGTCCGGCGGACCGAGCGCCGCGGAGTGGGTGCGGGAGTGCCGGCGTCATGGTGTCTTCCTCCGCGACCTCTCCCCGCTGACGCCGGCGTACCAGGGCCGCACGGTGCGCGTCGCGGTCCGGGACACCGCGGAGAACGCGCGCATCGTGGCCGCGTGCTGGACCGCCTGGCACGACCTGCGGGGGCCTGCCGTACCGGCTGTCGCCGGTGTGTCCGTCGCGGGCCCGGCCCGGTGATCAGCGCCGCTTCGCTGGCTCCCCAGCTCGGCGGGGCACTGCTGCTGAGCGGTGTCGCGGTGGCCGTGTCCGGGCGCCGCGAGCTGCTGATCCGGTGGTGCGCCTGGGCGGCCGGGGTGCCCCTGGTCACCGCCGCGTTCTGGTGGGGCCCGCCGGGTGCCGCGGTCGTCGCCGTACTGGCCGGGGTCGTCGCCGCGCTGGAGTTCGGCGGCCTGACGCGGCTCGGCCGGGCGGATCGGACGGTGCTGGCCGCCGGGGTGTCGGCCGTGGTGCTGAGCGCCTGGCTGCTGCCCGGGGAGGTCTTCCGGGTGGCCGCGGTCGCGGCCCTGGCGGTGGCTGCCGTGCCGCTGCTGGCCGGTGACGGCGACCGCGGCCTGCACCGGCTCGGCGCCGGGCTGCTCGGGCTGGTGTGGCTGAGTCCGCTGGCCGCCCTGGTGCCGCTCGGGGCCGGCGCGCTGGCCCTGTTCGTCGCGGTGTCGGTCGCCGACATCGTGGCGTACTTCGCCGGTCGGAGGCTCGGCGGTCCGCCGCTGTCACCCCTGTCGCCGGCCAAGCGCTGGAGCGGAACCCTGGCCGGAGCCGCGGCCGGCCTGGCTGCCCTCGCCTTGCTGACCGCCCTGAGCTGGCCGATGGTGATCGCGGTGGCGGTCGGCGGACCGGCCGGCGACCTCATCGAATCCATGGTCAAGCGAGGCGCGCAGGTGAAGGACGCCGGTCGCTGGCTGCCCGGGTCCGGCGGCCTGCTGGACAGGATCGACTCGCTGCTTATCGCCCTGGCACTCCTGCTCGTCCTGCGCTGATCTGCCAGGACGTGATCGGCGCGAGCGCTGCTGCGACCCCCGCGTGACAGCAGGGGCCGCAGAGCGAAGAGATGTCAGAACGTCATGGACCAGGTGTCGAGGGTGCCGGTGCCGCCCGCGGACCGGTCCTCGACCCGCAGCTTCCACGTTCCCGCGGCCACCGACGCACTCGCGTCCACCGTGTACGTCGTACTCAGCGTCCCGCCCGGATCCGACCCGTTCGTCGCCTTCAACGCGTACACCTTGCCCGCCGGATCCACCAGATCGATCTTCACCTCACCCAGCCACTCATGCGTGACATCCACGGCCACCCGCAGGGCCTCCGGCGCGTTGCCGGAGACACCGTCCACCGTGATCGACGACTCGGCCGTTCCCGGATCAGGGACGGCGTAGGAGGCTTGATTCTCCAACGACGGGAAGGTCAAGGACCACTTGTCGAGGGTGCCGGTGCCGCCCGCGGACCGGTCCTCGACCCGCAGCTTCCACGTTCCCGCGGCCACCGACGCACTC